>DASSZD010000016.1:0-20524 GCA_035702985.1 Acidimicrobiales bacterium | reverse complement strand
GGGGCCGGCTGCGGTCCGCCTGTCAGCCCCGGAGCGGCTCCAGGAAGGTCATCAGCTTGTCCAGGTCGTCGGGGGTGGCCACGTTGGCCCGCACCGAGTCGGCCACGGTGCGCTTGACCATGCCGGACAGTTCGGTGCCGGGCCCCAGCTCGAGGAAGTGGGTCACACCCAGCTTCTCCATGGTCAGCATCGACTCCCGCCAGCGGACCGGGGCGGTGAGCTGGCGGGACAGGAGATCGGCGAAGCCGTGGCGGTGGGCGGCGGCGTCCACGTTGGCCACCACGTCGACGGTGGCGTCGTGGAAGTGGGCCGACCCGAGGGCCTGATCGAGCCGGACCTGGGCCGGGGCCATCAGAGGGGAGTGGAACGCCCCGCCCACCGGCAGGGGCATCACCCGCTTGGCGCCCAGCGCCCGGGCCGCCTCGCCGGCCTGCTCCACCCCCTCGGCGGTGCCGGCTATGACCACCTGGCCGGGAGCATTGTCGTTGGCCGGCCACGCCCCCTCGATGCCGTGGCAGGCCTGGCGGACCAGATCGGGGTCGAGGCCCAGCACCGCCGCCATGGTCCCGGGGCCCGAGTCGGCGGCGGCCTGCATGGCCTCGCCGCGGGCCGCCACCAGTTCGGCCCCGGCCTCGGCGGGCATGGCCCCGGCCGCCACCAGCGCGGTGTACTCGCCCAGGCTGTGGCCGGCCACCGCCGTGAACGGTACGTATTCGAGGCCGCCGGCCCGGGCCGCGTAGAGGGTCACCAGGCTCAGGGCGTAGGCCGCCAGCTGGGCGTTGCGGGTGGCCTTGAGCGTGTCGGCGTCGGCCTCGGTGAGCAGGGAGGCCACGTCCCGCCCGGTCGCCTCGGAGATCCTGTCCACCACCGCCCACGCCGGATGGCCGCGCCACGGAGCGCCCATCTCCGGTCGTTGAGAGCCCTGTCCCGGAAAGAGAAGTGCCAGCACGCAACCGACCATACCGGGCGCGGGCGGCCATCCCTTTTTCCTAGGACGTCCTACAATGAGGATGTGCAACCGATCAACCTCACCGACGAGCAGAAGGCGTTCCGGTCGGCCATCCGGCAGCTGTCAGAGGAGCGCTTCGCCCCCCGGGCTGCCGAGGTGGACGCATCCGGAGAGTTCAGCTGGGACAATTTCAAGGACTGCGTGGCCATGGACCTCCCCGGGATGAGCATCCCGGTGGAGTACGGCGGATCGGGAGCCGACCACGTGACCCAGGCCATCATGGTCGAGGAGATCGCCCGGGTGTGCGCCTCCACCAGCCTCATGATGGCGGTCAACGGGCTGGCCATGACCCCGATCGTCAACTGGGCCTCCCCCGAGCTCAAGGCCCGGTACCTGCCCAAGGTGGCCGCCGGTGAGAGCCAGGGCAGCTACTGCCTGTCCGAGTCCGACGCCGGCAGCGACGTGGCCGCCATGACCACCCGGGCGGTGCGCGACGGCGACCACTACGTCATCACCGGGCGCAAGCAGTGGATCACCAACGCCGGCGTGTCGGACATCTACGTGGTGTTCGCCAAGACCGACCCGTCCGCCGGGGCCCGGGGCGTCTCCTGCTTCCTGGTGGAGAAGGGCATGGGGCTGGAGGTCGGCAAGCTGGAGTCCAAGCTGGGGATCCACGGCAGCCCCACCGGCGAGGTGATCCTCGACGAGGTGCGTGTACCGGCGGAGAACCGGATCGGCGAGGAGGGGGAGGGGTTCATGATCGCCATGCACACCCTCGACCGCACCCGGCCGGCCATCGCCGCCCAGGCGGTGGGCATCGCCCAGGGCGCCATCGACGTGGCCCGGGCGTACATGAAGGAGCGCAAGACCTTCGGGCGGCCCATCGCCGACTACCAGGGTCTCCAGTTCATGCTGGCGGACATGGCCATGAAGACCGAGGCGGCCCGCGTCATCACCTACCGGGCCAACGCCCTCATCGACGACGGCGACCCCGACGGCGAGTTGAACTCGGTCGGGGCCATGGCCAAGTGCTTCGCCTCGGACACGGCCATGCAGGTCACCGTGGACGCGGTGCAGCTGCTCGGCGGCAACGGGTACACCACCGACTTCCCGGTGGAGCGGATGATGCGCGACGCCAAGATCACCCAGATCTACGAGGGCACCAACCAGATCCAGCGCATCGTCATCGCCCGCAACCTCCTCAAGTAGGCCCGCCCCCCGCAGCCGCAACCCGGCCAAATCTCATCAATCTTGGTGATGTCGACCGTTCGGCGCGCCGGTCAGGCTGGCCCGGCCGATCACGGCGCCCGGCACAGCCGGTCGGAAGAATCCAGGAGGGATGTGGATGTTTGGACGCAAGGTCGCATTGGTGGTGGGGGTAGGTGCGGCGGGGTTGGCGCTGATCGGCACCGGGGCGGGTGCCACGTTCAGCACGGCGACGCAGAGCCACCAGACGATCACCGCGGGGACCCTCGGCATGTCGGTGTGGGTGCCCGGTAACACCAACGGCTGCACCGCCGCCACCGATCACTGCACACAGATCAAGCTGGCCGACGTGGGCCCGGTGGGCTCGACGTTCGAGACGCCCGCCACCCACGTGTACGTCACCAACACCGGCAACATCCCGGCGACCTTCGACGCGTTCCAGATGAGCGAGGCGGACGCCAACACCACGGCCGACCAGGCCCTGCGCAACGGCATGAACGTGTGCATCATGAGCACCGACCCGAGCGGCACCTGGGTCGAGGGCAACGGGCCGCTGACCGTGGCCGACGCCCTCAACCCGACCGTCAAGGAGAACCCGGTCCCGGTGGCGCCGGGCCAGACGGTGGCCTACTGGGTCAGCTTCTACGCCGGCCAGGACTCCACGCTGTGCGGCGCCAAGTACAGCGACGGGCCCCACACCATTGCGGCGTGGACCGCCGCCGTCGGTCACGGCTACGCCACCCCGGCCAGCCTGCCCCAGGCGGCCCAGGGCGGTTCGGTGACCCCCACGCTGACCTTCTCCTTCACGGGCTGATCAGTGAGTCGGCAGTGGCGGGGGACGGCACGCCCCCGCCACCGCTGCCCGGTGTCCCCGTAGTAGATCCCGAGAAGAGGTAGAGATGAGCAAGCACTCCGTCCGGGCGCACCGCCCGACCCACCTCAAGCCGAAGCGGCGGTGGCTGGGCAGCGTCCTGCTGGCCGTCGTGATCGGGCTGGTGGGGGTGGGCGCGGCCGCGGTGGCGTCCGGCCGCTACCAGGTCCGGCCGGTGCTGTCGGGGAGCATGCGTCCCGGCCTGCCGGTCGGCGGTGTGGTGATCACCAGGCGGGTCCCGCTCAGCCGGATCGAGGTCCGCGACGTCATCGTCTTCACCAACCCGATCGACCCGTCGAAGCTGGTCGTCCACCGGGTCATCAGCCTGACCCGGAGCGGGTCGACGGTCACGGCCCGGACCCAGGGCGACGCCAACAACACGCCCGACCCGTGGACGCTCGACCTGCACGGCAGCAGCGCCTACCAGGCCGTCTACACCCTGCCGCTGCTGGGGTATCCGGCCGTGTGGCTCCAGAACGCGGGCCGGCGCCAGATCCTCCTGATCATCGCCGGGGTGGCCCTGGTCGCCGCCGCCACGGGCATGTGGCGCAAGGAGCGCAGCAGCCGGTCCGGCCTAGCGGCGGGTCCGGCGAACGAGCGACTGGTCCTCGCGGAAGCCGAACCGTTCGTACAGATGAACAGCGGGGTTGTGCCGGGTAACTGACAGCGTCCAGCGGGTCTCGCCGGCGGCCCGCAGGGCGTTGGCGGAGCGGGCCAGCAGGGCCCGGCCCAGGCCGCGGCGCTGCCACGACGGGCGAACCAGGGCGAAGGCCAGCAGGGGCAGGTCCGCCCACACCGTCACGACCACGGCGCCGACCAGGTCGTCGGGGTCCCCGGGGGCGACCGCGGCCAGGGTGGCGTCACCACGCACCGGACCGAACTGGCCGGCCATGGTCCGTGACGCCACCTGGACGTGGTCGTCGAGGAGGCTCCCGTCGTCGTCGACCGTGCCGGCGAAGGCCTCGGACATCAGGACCCCGAGGCTGAGGATGTCGGCGGCCACCAGCGCCCGGATGCGGCACCCCTCAGGTGGGTCGGGCTTGCACACCGGCCCGGCCAGGGGGGCGCTCATGGGGACGGCGTCGCGAGGCACGACCCGACGATAAACGGTGCGGGGTTCTCAGCCGGCCGCCGGGTCCAGGAGGGCCCGGCCGGCGGGGGCGTAGAACGAGTGCTCGGTGCGCCCGGCCACCGCCTCCCGGGCGAACCGGATCAGGTGGTGGGCCACCGTGGCCGCCTGCAGCAGGTCCTCGATGGAGGCCTGGCGGTGCACCCGGCGCACGAACTGCCAGAAGACCCGCCGGTAGTCGGCCCGCACGCCGACGTGCCACAGCACCCCGGCGGACATCCGCAGGCCCCGCCACAGCAGGGACGGGGCCAGCCGGGCCCGGGTGGCCGGGATGGACCGCCGGTACCGGTAGGTGGTGCGGATCTGGTGCTCGTAGCGCCGGTAGAGCGCCTCGGGGGAGAACAGGGCGTCGATCACCGACCGCCAACCGGCCACCACGGTGTCACGGGGCAGGAGAAACCGGACGTTGGTCGGGTCCGCCGGGTCCGAGGTCAGCCGCCCGCTCCGCTCCAGCCGGTCGTACAGCCGGGTACGGGGCAGGGCCTGCACCATGTTCACGGTGCACATGGGTATGGCCGCCGCCTCGACGAAGGAGACCACGTTGCGGTAGGTGTCGGGTGTGTCGCTGTCCAGGCCCAGGATGATCCCCGACACCACCTCGATGCCGTAGGAGTTGATGGTGGCCACCGCCTCGAGAAGGGGCGTCCGGAGGTTCTGGGTCTTGCCCATCAGCTGCAGCGCCTCGGTCTCGGGGGTCTCGATCCCGCAGAACATGGTGGTGACACACGCCTGGCGCATCAGTTCCAGCACCCTGGGCCGCTTGGTCACGTCCAGGCTGGCCTCGCAGGCGAACTGCAGCGGGAACCCCCGGGCCGCCTGCCACTCGACCAGGGCCTCCAGCAACGCTACGGCCGATTTGGGGTTGGCCGTGAAGTTGTCGTCCACGAAATAGACCGCCCCGGGGTTGCCGCTGCGCAGGATGGCATCCAGCTCGGCCACGATGTGCTCCGGGGACTTGGCCCGGGCCCGGTTGCCGTACAGGGCGGGGATGTCGCAGAACTCGCAGTGGTAGGGACAGCCCGAGGACGCCTGGACGCTGCCGATGAAGTAGTCGGCCATCCGGATGGCGCCGTAGGCGGGCACCGGCATCCGGTCCATATCCAGGCGGTCGCGGGTGACGAAGCGCTCCTGGACGGGCCCGGGGGAGACGTCGGATTCGAGCCGGCGGATCAGGGCGTCGGTGGCGTCGCCTATCTCACCCAGGTGGATGATGTCGGCAGCCCCGTACCACTCGGGCGAGGCGCTGACCGAGGGGCCGCCCAGCACGCTGAGGGTGCGGGACGCCCGGGCCCGGTGCAGGATCTCGCTGATGCCGGCCCGCTGGACGTGCATGCCGGTGACCATCACCACGTCGGCCCAGGCCAGGTCCGGGTCGGTCAGGGCCCGCACGTTCTCGTCGACGATCCGCACCTCCCATTCGGAGGGCAGGTAGGCGGCCAGGACGAGCAGCCCCTGCGGGGGCATGAACGCCTTGACCGCAGCTATCGGGAAGGCGTGCTCCATGGTCCCGAAGGACGGGGCGTAGCGGGGGAAGACCGCCAGGACCCGGCGCTTCACCTTTGCATCGCCGGCGCCACCGGCCCGGACCTGCGGGTCAGGAACGACCGGGGACCGGCCGGCCGGCTAGCCAGCATCAGCATCAGCCTCGGGGGAACCCTGCGGTCGCACCCAGCGAAGCTACCCGGGCCCCTGCCGGTCAAACCGGCCGCAGCCGACGATCCGGCCGGGCCGGGAGGGCCGGGTGGTCGGCCCTGGCGGCGGGGGGTCGGCCGGTCGAGTCGGCCGGCCGGCCGGGCTACCGGTGGGCGAGTAGCGCTTCGAGGGCGTGGGTCCACGCCCGGCGCACCTGGGTGCGGGAACGGTCGTACTCGTTGACCATGAGGTCCCACCCGGAGACCGATACGATCACGTCGATAAGCGCCACCAGATCGTCGGCCTCGGCCCGGGTGCGGGCCTTCAGTTCCGGGGCGAAATGCTCCCGGACGTGGGAGTCGAGGATCTTGCGGTAACGGTGTATGTCAGCGGCGATCACCGGGGCATAAGGCGCCCTCAGCTGCGCCGTCCGGGCGGGGCCGGCGAGGGATTCGTTGACCTTGATCCGGATGTCCACGAACCGCTTTATGCGCCCGTCGAGGGGGCTGTCCGCGTCTCCGGCCGAGTCGAGAAGGGGCTCCAGCCGCTCGAAATGCCGCTGGATGACCGCCCGGCGCAGATCGTCGAGGCCCTCGAAATAACGGAAGATGGACCGCGCCGACAGCCCCGACCGCTTGGTCAGCTGGTCGATGGAGGGATCCATTTCCCCCTCATCGACCAAGGCGAGAGCGGCTTCCACCACCTCGCTGCGATTGCGTTCCCGCCGAGCAGTCCGTCCGTCTAGAGGTCCCGTCATGCGGGCAGTTTACCCAATGGGCGCTTTGTGGCAGTTATACAGTAAAAAAACGGCGGTTCTTTGCCGTCGAGCGGCCGCATGTGTGACGCCCGCTACTCGGGGGCCGGCCCACCCGGGCGGCCAGGCCCGCTCATTCACCGCACGTCTGGGGTGTCTGGCCGGGCTGCAGGCCGGGCGGGACGTACACCCCGTGGAACGTGGACGACGATGCCGGGTCGACGGTGGCGGTCCCCACATAGGCGGGACTGGCCAGGGTGGTGGACGTCGTGCTGGTGGTGGTCGACGCCGCCCCGGGGGCGGATCCGGGGTTGAGACCCTGGTAGTCGGGACCGACCTCCACCTCCAGGTTGTAGGGGGTGGGGGTGAGGGCGTCGGAGCGCACCAGCGTGGGCCCGCCGCCCAGCTGGCCGGCCAACTGCTGGGCCGCCGCCAGCGAGTCGGGGGCGTAGTCGATGCGGGTGGCGCCGGCACCCGAGGTCGGGGCGGTGCCGGCCACCACGGCCCGGTAGCCGGCGCCCTGCAGGTCCTGGGCGGCCCGGGCGGTCTGGCCGGTCCCGGCCCCACCGTCGACCACCTCGATGCTGACCGTGGACGGATCGACCGCCACGGTGGGGGCCGGGACGCTGCTCGTGGACGTCGGCGGCGAGGTGGTGGCGGGGGAGGCCGGGGCGGAGGCGGTCTGCTGGCCCACGTCGAGCCACTTCTGGATCAGGGCCCGCCCCTGCTGGATCTGGGGATCGAGGGCACCCGGCACGGCGGTGGAGTTCACCGCCGGATAGGTGTAGGAGGGGATCGAGCTCAGGTTGGCGGAGCGGTAGTCCTTGGCCAGGTCCAGGATCAGCGAGTCGCTGAACCCGCTGTCGAGAGTGAGGTTCTTGGTGATGCTGCCGATGATGTTGTTGAGCTCGATGATGTTGGTGGGCGCCACGTGGCCGGCCTTTTTCACCAGATCCCGGACGAAGGCCTGCTGACGCTGGATCCGGGCCAGATCACTCTCGGGGTAGAGCTGGTAGTGCCACTGCCCGCCGACCTCGTACTGGTACTCGCGCGAACGGACGAAGGACAGGGCCTGGTCGCCCACCAGGTTGTAGCAACCGGCGGCCGGGATGCGCAGCAGCGAGTACTCGTCGCGGGCGGGGGAGGGGAACCACTGCTCCACGCCGCCCACGGCGTCGGCGACCGCCCGGAAGGTGTCGAAGTTGAACTGCACCACATGGTTGACCTGGATCCCGAAGTCCTGGTCGAGGACCTGCACCAGCAGCGACGGCGTCCCGCTGTTGAAGGCCACGTTGATGCGGGTGGTGCCGTGGCCGGGGATCGGCACGAGGGTGTCCCGGGGGATGGACAGCAGGGCCAGGGACCGGGTCCTGGGCACCACCCGGAGCAGGATGATGCTGTCGGAGCGCTGTCCCTCGACCTGGGTGCTGCTGCCGAACTGGGCCCCTCCCCCGGCGCCCAGGTTGCGGGTGTCGGAGCCGATGACCAGCAGGGTGAACGGAGCGATGGCCGGCCCGGTGGAGCGGCTCTGCGTGCTCCGCCCCTGGGCGTGCAGGCCGCTGATGTGGACCCGCCGGACCTGACCCAGGCGCCACTGGACGTAACCGTAGGTCGCGCCGGAGGCGACGAGCACCACGGCGGTGACCACATTGACTCCGATCAGGGTGCGGCGCGGCCAGTGGCGCCGGACCCGGCGGGCCCGGCGGTGAGCGGCCCGGCGCCGGCGGGAGCTGCCGCCGGCCCCCCTCTGGTTGAGCCGGCGCAGCCGCTCGAGGACGTCGTCGGACCGCCGTTTAGGCGGGCCCTCCCCGTCAGGCATCGGCGCGCCGGCGACCGGTCCTCGCGTCGAGGCTGCTGCAGCGCGTGCGGGGGGTCATCGGCGGGATCAGGATACCCGGCGGGTCGCCGGGGTGGCGGGCAGGGGCCGGGCCGGCGGCTGGAATGGCCGGGCTTCCCGGCGGGTAGCTCTGGGACATGGCCAAGCCGCCGAGTGAGCTGAACGACGACGAACTGATCGCCCGGGTCCGGGAGGACATCAAGGAGGTCAGAGCCGGGGAGCCCCTGGAGGAGAACGCCCCGGCCGACCTCGGCGACCCGCCGGTGGACCTCGACATCGACGGCGTCGATCGGGAATGAGACCGGCGCCCCGGGGGGTCCGGGGCGCCGGTGGGCGTCACCTGGCGGCGACGTGACAGTCGGTGGGCAGGGGCCGGGGACCGATCGGTCCCCGGTGCGTCAGCCGGCGCGGAGCTCGGGCGGTACCGACTCCAGGGCCGCCGTTATGGCCGCCGCCAGACGGCGGGCCGAATCGGCGGTCAGCTCCAGAGCCACCCGGGCCGACGGGCCCCGGGCCGGGTCGGTCACGTCGATGTTGAGGGTGTGGCCCGCCATGGCGTGCACCGGGTGGTCGAAGTAGACGGTCAGGTCGGACACCGCCATCCACGGCGTTCCGGGCCCCTTGGCGCTGCCGGCGATCTTGTCGGCGAAGGTGGCGTAGGTGCACACCGCTCAGTCCCCCAGGTGACGGCCGAAGAACCCGGCTATGCGTTCCCAGCCGTCGGTGGCGGCCGCCACCGAATAGGAGGGCCGGTCCACCGAGAAGAAGGCGTGGCCGGCGCCCTCGTAGGAGTGGAACTCGTGTTCCTTGCCGTGCGTGGTCAGGATGGCGTCCAGTTCGGCCACCTGCTCCGGGCCGGGGTACCGGTCGTCGGCTCCGAACAAGCCCAGCAGCGGGCATCCGAGGCCCGGCAGCTGGTCCACCAGGTTCTGGACCTGCAGCGGGAAACCCTCCGGCGGGGTGCCGGTCACGAACGCCCCGTAGCAGTCGACGGCGGCCTGGAGCTCCAGATGGCAGGCCGCCAGCACGCTCTGGCGACCGCCCGAGCAGTAGCCGATGACGCCGACCCGGCCGTTGGAGTTGGACAGGCCGCGCAGGTGCTCGGCGGCCCCCTGGACGTCGCCGACCAGCCGGTCGTCGGGGACCCCGCCCGCCGCCCGGGCGGTGGCGGCGGCGTCGTCCGGCGCGGCGCCGGGCGCCTCCCGCCAGTACAGGTTGGGGCAGATGGCGTTGAAGCCCAGCTCGGCGAACCGGCGGACGATCTCCTTGGTGGCCCGGTCGTATCCGGGCAGGTGGTGGATCACCACCACCCCGCCCCGGGGGCCGTCGTCGTCGGGGCGGGCCAGGTAGGCCTCGATCCGGTCTCCCGAGTCGCCGGAGATCATGATGGTTCGGGCGGTGAGATTCTCGCTCATGGACCCGGTGTTAATACCTGGGCTCCGAATCGGGCAAGACGGGCCGGTCGGAGCGGGGCCGCCGGCGGTACAGTCACGGGCGGTGAGCGAGGAGCACGCCCGTCTGCTGGAAGAGATGTTCCGTGCGTCTCCGGACGTGCTGGTGGTCGTCGACGCCCACGGGACCATCGAGATGGTCAGCCCCGCAGTTCAGCGGCTGTTCGGCTACGCCCCCGAGGAACTGACCGGCCGGCCGGTCGAGACCCTGCTGCCGGAGGGGGTGCGGGAGATCCACGCCCGGCACCGCCAGGGGTTCGTGCGGGAGCCGGAGGGCCGGCCCATGGGCGTGGGCCTGGACCTCCTGGGCCGCCACAAGGAGGGGCGGGTGTTCCCCGTCGACGTCAGCCTGGTGCCGACCCGCGTCGACGGGCGGCTGCGGGTGGGGGCGTTCGTCCGGGAGGTCAGCGATCGGCGCCGGGGGGAGGACCTCCTGCGCTTCGTCAACGAGATCAGCCGGGGGGTCATCAGCGGCGAGCCCACCCCGGAGCTGCTGCAGATGACCGCAGCCCGGGCCCGGATGCTGGTGGGAGCGGTGTCGTCGTGGATCTCGGTCCAGTCCCCCGACCGCGACGTGATGGTCGTGGCGGCAGCCGACGGTGAGGCGGCGGAGCTGCTGTCCGGGGCGGTGGTGCCGGCCTCCATCAGCCTGGCCGCCCGGGCCATGCTGCGGGGCGAGACGGTCGTGGTGGCTGACATGGCAGCCGAACCCGACGTGCTGGCGGAGGCCCGGGCGGCCGGTTTCGCGGCCGGGGTGTACGTGCCCATGCTGGCCGAGGACGGCCCGGTCGGCAGCCTGGTGGTGGCCCGGCGGCGGGGCCAGGCGCCGTTCGACGCCGGGCAGGTGGCCGCCACCGAGGTGTTCGCGTCGGCGGCGGCCATCGTCCTGGCCCTGGGCGCGGCCCGGGGCGCCCTGGAGCGGATGCGGATATCCAGCGAGCACGAGCGCATCGCCCGGGACCTGCACGACACGGTCATCCAGCGCCTCTTCGGCCTGGGCATGCGGCTGCAGGCCGCCGAGCGGCTGGCCGACCCGGTGGTGGGCGAACGCATCCGGTCCACCGTGGACTCCATCGACGACGTGATCCGCGAGATCCGCGAGACGATCTTCGACCTCAACCGCCCGGCGGCCGCCGACGGGCGGCCCAACCTGCGCGGCCATATGCGTGACATCGTGGGCGACTCCACCGAGAGCCTGGGCTTCAAGCCCCGCCTGGCGTTCCGGGGACCGGTCGAAGCGGTCATCGACGAGGAGCTGTACGGTCCGCTCGGGGCGGTGCTGCGGGAAGCGCTGTCCAACGCCGGCCGCCACGCCAAGGCCAGGGCCGTGGACGTGGTGCTCGACGTGTCCGAGGGGTGGGTGACGCTCAGCGTGTCCGACGACGGCGTGGGCTTCTCGCCCGGCCCGGCCGCCGGGCACGGCCTGGAGAACATGCAGGCGCGGGCGCTGCAACTGGGTGGAGAGTTCACCGTGCTGCCGCGCCAGCCCGCCGGCACGCTGGTGCAGTGGCGGGTGCCGCTCGAAAGGGCGGGATGATCGGGACCTTCGGCCCTGTTGCAGACATAGCCGCAGGGCGACGATCGGCCCCATGTCCGGACGCCCCGACCACCGGCTCTGAGCTTCGGTGCCGAGCCCGACCGTGAGCGTCTACTCCGAGATGCTCAAGCTGGCCCTCGATACCGACGAGCAGGCCGCCAGCGAGGTGCCGGACCTGGTCAACGAGGCCCTGTCCCGGCGCCTGGACCTGGACTGCGGAGGCGATGCCGCCAGCCGGCTGGCCCGGGCGCTGGCCTACGACGTCACCCTGGTGCGTCTGTGCGAGCGGCTCGGGATAGCCCACGACCTGACCGGCGGGACGGCCGGTCCGTCGGCCCGCCGGCAGGTGGAGAGGAAGCTGGCCGACCGCCTGCCTGATCTGGGGGCGGGGTTGAGGCAGGGGTGATGGGCTCGACGGGGAAGTCAAGGCACGGAAGAATGTGGAGCGAATGAGCGAACAAGCCAGGATCACAGTGTTTCTGCTGGACGACCACGAGGTCGTCCGGGAGGGTTTGCGGCACCTGCTCGAAGCCGAGGACGACATGGCGGTGATCGGCGAGGCCGCCACCGCGACCGAGGCCCTGGCCCGCATCCCCGAGCTCAAGCCCCGGGTGGCCGTGCTCGACGTCAGGCTGCCCGACGGCAACGGGGTAGAGGTGTGCCGGGAGGTGCGCTCCCGTCACCACGACACCGCCTGCCTGATGCTGACGTCGTTCTCCGACGACGAGGCGGTGTTCGACGCCATCATGGCCGGCGCCTCGGGCTACGTCCTCAAAGAGGTCCGGGGCTCGGACCTGGTCACCGACATCCGCAAGGTGGCGGCCGGGCATTCGCTTCTCGACCCGGACCTGACCAGCCGGGTCATGGCCCGGATGCGGACCCAGAAGAGCGAGGACCACACCGACCAACTGACGCCGCAGGAGCAGCGGATCCTCGACCTGATCGCCGAAGGCCTCACCAACCGTCAGATCGCCGAGAACATGTACCTGTCGGAGAAGACGGTCAAGAACTACGTGTCCAATCTCCTGGCCAAGCTGGGGATGAGCCGGCGGACGGAGGCGGCCGTGTACGCCGTGCGCCACGCTTCGAAGGGTCGCGACGGATTCCACCATGAGTGAGCGGGCCATCGAGGTCCTGAGCGAGGCGCAGTGCTCCGACCTCCTGGCCGCCCACCACTTCGGGCGGATCGGGGTGGTGTCGGGGGGCGCCCCGGTGATCCTGCCGGTCAACTACGTCTTCCACGACGGTCGCATCGCCATCCGGACCGAGCGGGGCACCAAGCTGTCGGCCGCCGCCCTGTCGCAGGTGGCCTTCGAGATCGACGGCGTCGACGAGGGGGAGCGCACCGGCTGGAGCGTGCTGGTGCGCGGCACCGGCTACGACGTGACCGACTCCGTGGACGAGGTGAGCGCCACGCTGCGGGAGGCGGCGGTGGACACGTGGGCGCCGGGGGAGCGCGACAACTGGATCCGGGTGGAGCCGACCTCCATCACCGGGCGCCGCATCAGCAACGGTTCCTGAACGCCAGCGGGAGAGCCGGCCGCAGCCCGATCAGGCCGTACGGTCGCGCCGGCCGTTGAGCGCCACCAGCGAGTCGACCACCTCCCGGCCCGGGCCGCCGGAGGTAGGGGGCTCGGGCCGGTAACGGCCGCCGGCCAGCGCCGACACCGTGGCCCCGGCCGAGTCCCCCAGGGCCTGGAGGTCGTAGCCCCCCTCCAGCATGGCGATGATCCGACCCGGCCGGGGCGCCCAGCGGGCCACCGTGGTGGTCAGGTCCGAGTAGTCCCCCGACGTCCACTCCAGGCCGGCCAGCGGGTCGGCCCGGTGGGCGTCGTAGCCGGCCGAGACGAGCACCCAGGTCGGGCTGAAATCCTCGACGGCCGGCTCCACCAGCGCGTCGAAGGCCAGCCGGACCACGTCGCCGGTGGCCCCGCGCGGCAGCGGCACGTTGATGGTCAGGCCGGGGGCGTTCGGGCCGCCCGTGTCCTGGGGCCGGCCGGTGCCCGGATACAGCGGCCACTCATGCGTCGAGACGTACATGACCCGGGGATCGTCCCAGAAGATGTCCTGGGTGCCGTTGCCGTGGTGCACGTCCCAGTCGACGATCAGCACCCGCTCGCCCCGGTCGGCCAGGGCGGCGGCCGTCACCGCCACGTTGTTGAGCAGGCAGAAGCCCATGGCGGTGTCGGCGGTGGCGTGGTGACCGGGGGGCCGCACGGCCACGAAGGCCGCCTCCCCCTCACCGCGCTCCAGGGCGTCGACAGCGGCCAGCCCGCTGCCCGCCGCCAGCAGGGCGGCATCCCACGAGCCGGTGGACACCCGGGTGTCGGGGTCGATGGCCCCCCCTCCGGCGGCCACGAAGCTGCTGACCGAGTCGAGGTGACCCGGGGTGTGGACCCGGAGCAGCTCCTCCCGGCGGGCCGGCCGGCCGGGTACCGCCACCAGGGCCTCGGCGGCGTCGGAGCTGCTGATACCCCGCTCGACGGCCAGGAGCCGCTGCGCCCGTTCCGGGTGGCCCCGGCCGGTGTCGTGCTGGTCCGCCTGGGGACCCGAACTGATGATGATCACCTGCGCCATTCGTACCTCGAGGTCGGCCGCGGACCGCGTTGCGGCAGGCCCTCAAGCTAACCCCTCCGGAACGCCGGCCGGGCCGGGTCCCCGGGAACGGGTCTTTCGGCCCTGTCCGGCTAGGGCATTAAGTCGGCAAAGTGTCGAGGTGCTACTCGACCACGATCTCGAGCTTCTCAGCGAGGCCGAATGCCGGCGCCTGCTCGCCACCGAGCAGGTCGGGCGGATCGGGGTGTCGGTCGGGGCGCTTCCGGCCATATTCCCGGTCAACTACCGCATGGTCGACGGCGACATCGTGTTCCGCACCGGGGACGGTCTCAAGCGCCGGGCCGCCCTGCGGGGCAGCGTGGTGGGGTTCGAGGTGGACCGGATCGACCCGGAGACCATGAGCGGCTGGAGCGTGCTGGTCGTGGGGGTGGCCAACGAGATCGAGGTGGACGCCGAGACCGCCGACCGCTACGCCGACATCACGCCCTGGGCGGCCGGTGACCGCCAGCACCTGGTGAGCATCCACCCGGAGGTGGTGTCCGGGCGGCGACTACCGCCGGTCACGTGAGCTCGGGCGCCGCGCCGGCGGATGCCGCGGCCTGGGAGCCCTGCGACGCCATCCTGAGCGACGGCGGAACGGTACGGATCAGGGTCATCACCCCAGCCGACGGTCCCGAGCTGATAGCACTGCACGAGCGGCTGTCCGACGAGACCGTCTACCTCAGGTTCTTCTCCTATCACCCCCACCTGAGCGAGCGGGAGGTCGCCCGGTTCACCACCGTGGACGGTGATCACCGCATGGCGCTGATCGCCACCCTGCGGGGCCGGATCGTCGGGGTGGCCCGTTACGACCGCCACACCGACCGGCCGGAACAGGCCGAGGTGGCGTTCGTGGTCGACGACGCCCACCAGGGCCGCGGGCTGGGGACCCTGCTCCTGGAGCATCTGGCCGCCTACGCCCGGACCCGGGGCATCTCCAGCTTCGTGGCCGAGACGCTGCCCCAGAACCAGCCCATGCAGGAGGTGTTCCGCCGCACCGGTTTCGTGGAGCAGACCCGCTACAGCGACGGCCTGGTCGAGGTCGTCCTCGAGATACAACCCACGGTTGCCACCGTGGACGCCATCGAACGGAGATGGGCCACCGCCTCGGCCCGGTCCATCGAGCGGGTCCTGCGCCCCCGGTCGGTGGCCGTGATCGGCTGCGGGCGCAGCCCCGGGGGGATCGGCCACGAGATCCTGCGCAACATCCTGGCCGGGGGGTACAGCGGACCGGTCTACCCGGTCAACCCGGCGGCCCGCTCGGTCGCCAGCGTGCCGGCGTACCCCAGCGTGGAAGCCGTGCCCGACGGGGTGGACCTGGCCGTGATCGCGGTGCCCCAGCCGCTGGTGTCGGCGGTGGTGGAGCAGTGCGCGGCGAAGGGGGTCAACGGCCTGGTGGTCATCTCGGCCGGCTACGCCGAGACCGGCCCGGCGGGGGCGGCGGCCCAGCGGGACCTGGTGCAGCGCAGCCGCGGGTCGGGCATGAGGCTGGTCGGGCCCAACTGCATGGGGGTGCTGAACACCGCGTCCGACGTCTCCCTCAACGCCACCTTCGCCCCGGTAGCGCCCCCGCCCGGGCGGATCGCCCTGTCGTCCCAGTCGGGGGGTCTGGGGATCGCGGTGCTGCAGGAGGCCCGGCGGCGCCAGATCGGAATATCCAGTTTCGTGTCCGTCGGCAACAAGGCCGACATCAGCGGCAACGACCTGCTGATGTACTGGGAGCGGGACGACGCCACCGACGTGATCATGCTGTACCTGGAGTCGTTCGGGAACCCGCGCCGCTTCGCCCGCGTGGCCCGGCAGGTGTCGAGGACCAAACCGATCGTGGCCGTCAAGGCGGGCCGGTCGGCGGCCGGTGTCAGGGCGGCCTCGTCGCACACGGCCGCCCTGTCGAGTCCCGATAACGCGGTCGACGCGCTGTTCCGCCAGACCGGGGTGATCAGGGTGGACACCCTCGAGGAGATGTTCGACGTGGCCGATGTGCTGGCCGCCCAGCCGGTGCCGGCCGGCCGCCGGGTGGCGGTGGTGGGCAACGTGGGCGGACCGGGCATCCTGGCCGCCGACGCGGCGGAGGCGGCCGGGCTGGTCATCCCCGAGCTGTCCCCCCAGACACAGGCCCAGCTGCGGGGTTTCCTGCCGCCGGAGGCCGGGGTGCGCAACCCGGTGGACATGGTGGCGTCGGCATCGGCCGGTGACTACGAGAAGGCCGTGCGCACCGTGCTGGCCGATGACGGGGTGGACGCCGTCCTGGCCATATTCGCGCCCACCCTGGCGGTGCGCTCCGAGGACGTGGCCCGGGCCCTGGTGGCCGCCTCGGCCGACGGGGCCAAGACGGTCGTGTCCACCTTCCTGGGGCAGGAGGTCGACCCGGCCGCCCTGGCGGGGCCGACCCGGCGGGTCCCGGCGTTCCCCTTTCCCGAGCCGGCGGTGCACGCCCTGGCCCGGGCCGGCGGGTACGGGGAATGGCGCAGCCGGCCCGAGGGCCGGACCCTCGATCCCCGGGCCGTGCGGCCGGCTCAGGCCCGGACCGTGGTGCAGGCGGCTCTCGGGAGGGAGGACGGGGACGGCTGGCTGGACCCGGGAGAGGCGGCGGCCGTGCTCGACGCCTACGGGATCGACGTGGTGGCCACCAGGCTGGCCGGTAACGCCGAGGCGGCGGTCGACGCGGCGGGCGGAATCGGCTGGCCGGTGGCTCTCAAGGCGGTGGGGCCCACCCTCGTGCACCGCACCGACGTGGGGGGCGTGGTCCTGGCCATCACCTCGGCCCGCCGGCTGCGGGCCGAGTACGCCGACATGAAACGCCGGTTGGGCGGCGCCATGACCGGAGCGGCGGTGCAGGCCATGGCCGGACCGGGCATCGAAACCATCGTCGGGATCATCCAGGACCGTGCCTTCGGGCCGCTCCTGATGTTCGGGACCGGAGGGGTGGACGTGGAGCTGTTCGAGGACCGGTCCTTCCGTTCCCCGCCTCTCAGCGACCTCGACGCCGCCGAGCTGGTGCGAGAGCCGAAGGGATCGGCCCGGCTGTTCGGCTACCGGGGCGCCCAGGCCGTCGACGTCCCGGCCCTGGAGGACATGCTGATGCGGGTCGGCCGCCTGGCAGAGGATCTGCCCGAAGTGGCGGAAATGGATCTCAACCCGGTCATGGTCACGGCCGCCGGACCGGTGGTGGTGGACGCCAAGATCCGGGTGCAGCGGCCGCTGCCGCAGCCGGACCCGACCCTGCGCCGACTGTCCTGAAGAGCAGAATCGGACTTTAGTCCCTAGGGGCGCCGTTTCCGGTTGGAGCATGATCTTGCGAGCCGGCCCTGTCCGGCCCGAGCCCGCAACAACCGACGAAGGGACAGAGAATGCTCACCGCCGGCCTGATCGATCTCAACCACCCCGGCTACTACCTGCACTGGGGGGTGATACAGGTCTCGCTCGCCAACGCCATCGTGATTCTGCTCATGATCGTGGTGTTCGCAGCGGCGATCCTGCTGCCGTTCCCGAGGAGCCGGGGCTGATGGCGTCGATCGACGTACGACAGACCCCCGACGGGACGGAGCCGACCTGGACCGGCGCCCTGCGCCGGCGGCTGGTCGCCAGCCTGCCACCGGACCAGTTGCTGCCGGACCGCCAGCCCGCCTACGTGGCCAGCTGGATATACGTGTTCGGGGTGGCCACCCTGGCCGCCCTGCTGGCGGTGATCGTGACGGGCACCATCCTGGTGCTGGAGGGCCCGATCTGGTGGCACACCTCGACGGTCGGCCACTTCGTCAACTCGCTGCACCTGTGGAGCGTGGAGCTGTTCTTCTTCTGCATGGTCGTCCACCTGTGGGGCAAGTTCTTCATGGCCGCCTGGCGGGGCCGGCGGGCCCTGACGTGGATGATCGGAGCGCTGGCCTTCGTGGGCTCCATCGGCACCGCCTTCACCGGCTACCTGGTGCAGACCAACTTCGATTCCCAGTGGATCTCCACCCAGGCCAAGGACGGGTTGAACTCGGTCGGCATCGGCGCCTGGTTCAACGTGCTCAACACCGGCCAGATGCTGCTGTGGCACGTGATGCTGCTGCCGCTGATCATCGGCGTGCTCACCATCTGGCACATCCTGCTGGTGCGACGCCGTGGGGTGGTGCCCCCCTTCGGGGCCGCCGAGAGCGTGCAGGCAGCCGAGGCCGAGCCGGAGGCGACGGCATGACCGCCACCAAGATGCACCGGGCGGCCAGTCCCGAAGCCGCCAAGTGGGCCGGGCCCACCCGCCGCTACGACCTGCTCAAGGAATTCGTGATCGCCTGCGGGGTGGTGGCGGTGATCGTGGTGGCGCTGGCGGTGGTGCTGGGCTCACCAGACGACCGGGCCGTCTCCATACGCCAGTGGTCCCACGTCACCCCCAACGACTTCGTGCTCACCGCGGCGACCGAACTGGACGGCACCAGCCCCACCGCGACCTACGGCGCCCCGTACAGCTACACCTCGGACGCGGGCCAGAAGCTGGGACCGTTACCCCTCGCCGACTGGGGCGGGGTGCGCCAACCGGTGGACACCACCAACGACTTCGTGGTCAACCCGCTGCGCACCATCGTCGGGGACGCCGCTCTGACGTCGGCCCTGCAGACCTGGACCCGGGCCCCGGATTCCGTCCGGCAGGGGTGGGCGTCGGCGTACGACAAGGCCCTCAGCGCGGCGCCGGACAACAACCCGGCCCGGGTCAAGCCCGGCAACTACGGCCCGGTGCCGGTGATGCTCAACCGGCTCCTCGGGATGGCCCGCTCCGGGGGCCTCGACGGCGCCCTCACCAGCTCCAGCGGCTTCTACGCGTTCAACTACACCAAGCCCCTGCTGCTCCTGAGCGACGGCTCCTACCTGAGCGGCCTGGCGACCGCCCAGCACCTGGCCGGCGACCAGTGGGGGATGATGAACGAGACCGGGAATTTCCCCGGCCAGGCCTGGCTGTGGCTGTACACGTTCTGGTACCAGATCTCTCCGTTCAACAGCTCCGGTAACGCCGACGCCCTGGTCTGGGGCCTCATGGCCCTGCTCACCCTCGGGTTCATCCTGGTGCCGTTCATCCCCGGTATCCGTTCCATCCCGCGGCTCATCCCCATCCACCGGCTGATCTGGCGGGACTGGTACTCGGAGCACCCGGACCGCCCGGCCGGTCCCCCCACCGGGCCGCCCACCGAACCGAGACCGCGGGCCGACATGTCGGCCTAGGCGGGCCGGCGGGCCGCGTCCGCCGGCCCGGACCGGGGCGGTCCGGACCGCGGGGCGGGGGCGGTCCGGCCGGCCGGGCACAGGGCAGCCCGGCCGGACGGGACCGCAGGGCCCGTCGCGGTCGGGGATCGCCGGCGCCCCGGGGTGTCTAACCTCGACGGGTGCTCGCCGACGCACCCACCATCATCCGGCTGTCGCTCCACGTGCTGGCCGCCGCCCTCTGGGTCGGCGGCCAGTTCACCCTGGCCGGGCTGGTGCCGGTCCTGCGCCGGGCGGACCGGGAGGTGGCGCCGGCCGCAGGCCGGAGGTTCGCCCAGATCGCCTGGCCGGCGTACGGCGTGCTCCTGGCCACCGGTCTGTGGAACATCGCGGCGACCCATCCGGAGTCGCGCAGCGCGGCGTGGCAGGCGGTGCTGTTCGCCAAGATCGCGGTGTTCCTCTTGTCCGGGCTGTCAGCGTGGATGCACCAGCGGTCGACCCGGCCCCGGGATCTGGCCATCTGGGGGGCGCTGAGCGGGATCAGCGCCCCGGCCGCGCTGGTCCTCGGCGTGGCCCTGGCCGGCTGACGACCGACGGACGCCCGCGGTTTGCAACCGGCTGGCGGGGAGGTAGCTTCGGGTAGACCGACGAACGGAGTCAGACATGACCGCAGTCGCGTCCCGTGGCGCAGCCAGCAAGCAGACGGCCGGAAGCGCCCCCGCCGAGCCGGACGACCTGCTCGGCCGTTACCGGCAGGTGCGAGGTTCCACCGACGCGCTGACCGCGCCGCTGTCGCCGGAGGACCAGACGGTCCAGACGATGCCTGACGTCAGCCCCACCAAGTGGCACCGGGCGCACACCAGCTGGTTCTTCGAGACCTTCGTGCTCGGACCCCACCTGGCCGGCTACAGCCGGTTCCACCCCGCCTACGCCTACCTCTTCAACTCCTACTACGAGGCCGCCGGACCCCGCTATACCCGGGCCCGCCGAGGCTGCGTGTCCCGCCCCGGATGCGCCGAGATCTCCGACTACCGGGCCCACGTGGACGAGGCGATGGCCCGGCTGATCGCTTCTGGCCCGGCGCCGGAGGCGACCTGGCTGACCGAGCTGGGGCTGCACCACGAGCAGCAGCACCAGGAGCTTCTGCTCATGGACATCAAACACGTGCTGTCGAGCAGCCCACTCGACCCGGCCTACGCCCCGGCCGTCCGGCCCGCGGCACCCGCGGCACCCGCGGCGGACGGGGTTACCCGGGCCGAGCACGGCCCGCCGGGATGGATCGCTCATGACGGCGGTGTGGTCGAGGTGGGGCACCAGGGGCCGGGGTTCGCCTTCGACAACGAGGGGCCGGCCCACCAGGTCCTGCTCCAGCCGTTCACCGTGGCCGA
>DASSZD010000153.1:0-7543 GCA_035702985.1 Acidimicrobiales bacterium | reverse complement strand
CCCTGGGTCTGTAGCCCCAGGTAGGCGCTCTCCCCGCCGACCACCGCCACCTGGTGGCTCCAGAAGTAGCCGACGGGCGAGGGGTCGGTCCGCGGCTCGAGGTCCCAGGACATCTCCTCGTAGCCCGAGCCGGTCGGCGGCCATGACCAGTAGGTGTAGGTGCCCACGGGCACCACCGGCGGACGTCGCCGGATCAACGAAGCCATCTTCATCCCATCATCTTGGTGCTGGGAGCCACCGACCTGTAGGTGGCGGCGGCCGATGCTGGACGGAGGGTCGCCGGCCGGCGCCCGGGCCTGACCGGGCGCCTGCACGGATGGGCACTTCACCCGGTCAGCCCATCCACGGCTGTCTACGCTCCATCGACCGCGCTGGCGGCCAGCGTCGCGTGGACCGGACAGAGGGAGGGGCCATGCCCACAGTGATCGGGCACCACGATATTTCGAAGGACAAAGACCACTGGCTTTCCTCGCCCAAGCGAGCGGAGGTGTTCGGGGCCATGGGGGTCACGAACATAAGAACCTTCGTCAACCCCGAAAACCCCACCCAGGTGGCGGTCCTCATGGACGTCCCCGACATGGAGAAGCTGCGAGCCGCCATGCAGGGCGACACCGCCGCAGAGGCCATGGCGCACGACGGCGTCGTGCCCGAGAGCCTGGTCATCCTCGTCGAGGAGCGGCCCTAGCCAGCGCCGCCGCACCGGACCCCGGCCTTCGCCCCACCTGGGAACGGGGCCCAGGCGGGGCGTACGACCCGGACGTCGGGCCCGTATGATCGTCGGCGGAATGGCTGAGTTGACTGAGGACGCGCTGCGCGCCGAGGTGCGCGACTGGGTGAAGAGCCACTGGGACCCGAGCCTGTCTCTGCGGGCCTGGCGGGAACTGCTCGTCGAGGCGGGCTGGGCGGTGCCGTCGTGGCCGGAGCGCTGGTACGGCAGGGGGTTGCCGGCGTGGTCTGACGAGGTGGTCCGCAGCGAGATCCAGGACTGCCACGCCGTCGCCGCGACGGCCACCGGACCTGCCAGCCTGGCCGCCCCGACGATCCTCGAGCAGGGCCCCGACCACATGCGCGAGAGGTTCCTCCGGCCGCTTCTGACGGGTGAAGAGGTGTGGTGCCAGCTCTTCAGCGAGCCGAGCGCCGGATCCGATCTGGCCGGCCTGACCACCACCGCCGTCCTCGACGGGGACGAGTGGGTGGTCAACGGCCAGAAGGTGTGGAACACCAGTGCCCACCACGCCGACTTCGGGATGCTGGTGGCACGCACCGACTGGGACGTGCCCAAGCACCAGGGCATCACCTACCTGGTGCTGCCGATGAAGCAGCCGGGAGTCGAGGTGCGCCCGCTGAAGCAGATGAACTACCACGCCTCGTTCAACGAGGTGTTCATGACCGACGCACGCATCCCGAAGGACTGGGTCGTCGGCGAGGTCGGCAAGGGGTGGAACGCCGCCCTGGCCACGCTCGCCCACGAGCGGCGGTTCAGCCTCTTCGCCTCGATCGACGTCTTCGACGGCGTCGACCCCGGACCGGTCCTGGACCAGGCGCGCGAGGAGGCAGCCGAGCTGGCAAAGGTCTACTCGTGGTACCCGCAGCGGGCCGGGCGCGCCGACCTTGTCATCGAGCATGCCAGAGCCCGGGGCGTCGAGAAGGACCCGCTGCTACGTCAGGAGATCGGGCGGGTGATCGCCATGTACAGGGCCAGCCAGTGGACCGCGGAGCGGGCCAGAGCGGCGCGGGCGATCGGCCGCCCGCCCGGCCCCGAGGGCTCCATCGGCAAGCTCGCTCTCAGCAACGTGGCTCGTCAGGCTCACAGGGTCCACGCCTTGATCGCCGGCGCCGGGGGGATGCTCGCCGGGGACGAGGGGTCGGATGCGCTCCACGCCATCGTTGCCGAGATCCTGATATCGGTGCCGGGCCAGTCGATCGCCGGCGGGAGCGACGAGATCCAGAAGAACATCATCGGCGAGCGCTTCCTCGGTCTGCCCAAGGAGCCCGACCCGGCGAAGGGCCGACCCTACCGCGAGGTGCGCAACCGCTGATCCGGCGAGCGGGAGGGGCGGGCTCCGGTACTGCCGGGTGCTACACGGCACCCTTCGCGGCGTCGCCGGCCGGCACGGCGTCGAGGATCTGGACGTCAGGGGGCCCGGCTACCAGACCCTTGAGGCCATCGTTGAGCGCCTTGATGTTCGCTCCGCTGCCGTGAGCGGCCATGGCCGCCATGTCCCGCCACCGCTCGACGAACACGAAGCGGTCCTTGCCCCTGTGGAGGGCGTACAGCTCGCACCCGTCCTCGGTGTGGACCTCGGGGATGACGCGGACCAGCACCGCCTCCACCTCGTCGAACTTGTCCGGCTTCGGGGTAATGGTGGCGACGATCACAGGCACGGCGGTCCACGCTACTAGCACCGGCCCGACCGGCCGAGTGGTGGCGGCGGCGGAGTCAGGTCCGGGCCTCGCCACCGGGGGGCGGATCGAGCAGCAGTGAGAGGAGGTGGGCCAGCCACCGGCGGGCCTTCAGCTCGTCGTTGTCCAGGAGGTACCCGACGCTCACCCCGTCGTAGGCGGCCATGACGGCGCGGGCGGTGGCGGGCACGTCGGTGAGACCGAGACGATCGGCGTGGCGCGCCAGGTGCTGCTCCAGTGCGTCTCGCAGCTCCGTCCGTTCCGCTCCCAGCCGGCTGGCCAGCGCCGGATTCCGGGCCGCGTGCAGCAGATACTCGTAGCGGATCATCAGCCACCGTCGGTCCAGCGGCAGGGACGCCGCGGTGCGCTGGATCAGCTCGATGAGGGTCGGCTCCTCGCCGTCCGGGCCGGAGAACAGCTCGGTGATCCGGCCGGTCATCAGCTCGTTCTGCCGGTCGAAGAGGGCGAAGAACACCTCGTCAACGGAACTGAAATTGCTGTAGAAGGCGCCGCGGGTGAAGCCGGCAGCTTCGGCGATCTCCTCGATGCGGATGGACCAGAATCCCTTAGACGCCCACAGTTCGAAGGCGGCGTCCAGGAGGCGGCGGCGAGTCGCAGCCCGCCGGCGGGTCACCCGGGGGCTTCCATCAGGCGGGGGAGGGACAGGTGTCACACCGGCCAGGGTACCCGTCACGCCCATCATCCGGTACGTTATGTATTGAATACATAACGTACTGAACGGAGCGGACCATGGAACCATCCCAGGCAGAGTTGCCGTCCTTCTGGTCGGAGATGCGTGATGCGGTGTCCGGCCGGACCGCCGGGCTGATCCTCGGCGTGCTCGCCATACAGCTGCTGTTCATCTCCTCCTACGTCGGGGCGTTCCACGCCCCCACCCCCCACCGGGTCCCGTTGGAGGTGGTGGCCCCCGCGCCGGTGGCCGCGTCCGTGGTGGAGCGCCTCGACACCGCGACCGGCCATCCGGTGGCGGCCCGGAAGGCGGCGTCGGCTGCGGTCGCCGCCCGGGACGTGCGCACCGATCGGGTCTCCGGGGCGCTGGTCATCCCGCCGACCGGAACCACCGACACCGTCTACGTGGCCTCCGGCGGCGGCGCCGCCCTGGCCGGGGCCGTGGAGAAGATCGCCTCGGCGGCGGCCGCCGCCCAGCACCGCACCATCCGGGTCGTCGATGTCGCTCCGCTCCAGGCCGGGGACTACCGGGGCCTGACCGGCTTCTATCTCGTGATCGGCTGGATCGTCGGTGGGTACCTGGTCGCCGCCCTGCTCGGAGTGGCGGCCGGGGCGAGACCGGCGACCACCCGGCGAGCCGTCTTCCGTCTCCTGGCCATGATCCCCTACGCGGTGGTGTCCGGCGCAGGAGGGGCGCTGGTCGTGGGCCCGGGAATCGGCGCCCTGACCGGCCACACTGTCGCCCTGGCTGCGATCGGCATGCTCCTCGTTGCGGCGGCCGCGGCGACCACCCTGGCGTTCCAGGTGCTGGCCGGGGTGCTCGGGATCGGCATGAGCGTGCTGGTCTTCGTGGTCGCCGGCAACCCCTCCGCCGGGGGCGCCTACCAGAACCATCTCCTGCCGGGCCTCTGGCGGGTCATCGGTCCGGCGCTGATCAACGGGGCGGGGACCAGCGCGGTACGCCGGCTCATCTACTTCGGGGGCGCCGGGCTCGGCCCCCGGATCCTGATCCTGGCCGCCTGGGCCGCCGGCGCCACGCTGCTGACCCTGGCCGCCTCCCGCCGCTACCTCAGCCGGCCCATCCCCGGGCCGGCCCAGGGCTCCGGCCGGCCAGCCTCGGCGTCTCGGCCGAGCGCGGGAAGACGTCGCAGGACCGCTACCCTGGCCGGGTGAGCGGCCACAGCGTGCCGGGCGGGGTTGTCCACGACCTTCCCCCGGATCTGCGTCAGGCGCTCGTGGCCCACCCGGGGGCCCTGCAGGCCTGGAACGACATCACCCCTCTGGCCCGCAACGAGTTCATCTGTTGGGTCGAAGACGCCAAGCGCCAAGCCACCCGGGAACGTCGCATCCGCCGGACCCGGGAAGAGCTGGAGGAGGGCCAGCGGAGGCCGTGCTGCTGGCCGGGGTGCAGCCACCGCCAGCGCACGGGCAGGTAGCCGCCGTCCGCCCAGCCGACCTCCGTCACCGTCGTAGACCGTCAACTTCCCCTGCGCGCCTCGCCGGCGCGTCAGGGGGATCCTGACGGTGTAAGGTGAGCCCTGACAGGGGAGGACCGACGATGACCATCGCAGAGCAGCTCCCGTCGTGCTCGTTCTGCCTCAGGGCCTATACCGATGTGGGCACCCTGGTGGCCGGTCCCGGCGTGTACATCTGCGACGAATGCGTGGACCTGTCCAGCCATCTGATCGCCGGCAGGCCCCGGTCGGGCAGCACCGAGCCGGTTCAGCGCATCGCCCCGTGGGACGCCGAGGCCGGGCTCGACGCCGTGCTCGCCAGCCTGCCCCGGGTGGCGCAGGCCGGGAAGCAGGCCGAGTACGTGCTCACGCAGTACGTCCGCAAGGCGCGCCAGCTCGGGGCTACCTGGGCCACCATCGGGCAGGCCCTGGGCATGGCCCGCCAGTCGGCCTGGGAGCGGTTCTCCGGCGAGGAGTGACGGCGAAGGCTCCCGGCTGACCCGCCCGGCCGGGACGATGCGGTCAGCCCTCGATGGCCCCCTTGAGGGCGGCCAGCCGGTCGTGGTCGAGCGAGTACCAGACCCACTTGCCCCGCCGGTCGCCGTGGACCAGCCCGGCTTCGCCCAGGATCCTGAGGTGGTGCGAGATGGTGCCCTGGGTCCTGCCCAGCGGGCCCACCAAGTCGCACACGCAGATCTCGCCGGTCGGGGCGGCGGCGAGCATGGACAGCACCCGCAGCCGGACCGGGTCGCCGAGGGCGTGGAACCCCCGGGCCAGCTCCACCGCCTCGCCGGGGTCGAGGGGAGCAGCCAGCACCGACGGGCAGCACTCGAGCGCCTCGGCCACCGTTACCGCTGCACCTCTCCGGGCCACCGCAACATCTCCCATTGACAAACGTGATTACATCGACAACGATCGAAGCATCGACGTTCATCGATGATAACAGGAGGCAGTCCGTGTCCCGAGTACAGCTGGCCCTCAACGTGGCGGACATCGACGAGGCCGTGGAGTTCTACTCGAAGCTGTTCGACGCCCAGCCGGCCAAGCGCCGCCCCGGCTACGCCAACTTCGCCATCACCGACCCCCCGCTGAAGCTGGTGCTGATCGAGGGCCCGGACCAGGTACCCGGGTCGCTCAACCATCTGGGCGTGGAGGTGGAGACCCCCGGCGAGGTGACCGCCGCCCAGGCCCGCCTGGCCGGGAAGGGGTTGGCCACGGCTGTCGAGGAGCAGACCTCCTGCTGCTACGCCCTGCAGGACAAGGTCTGGGTCGATGGCCCCGGTGGCGAGCCGTGGGAGATATACACGGTCCTGGCCGACGCGGAGATGCCGGCCGGCCAGTTGCGAGCCACCGCTCCGGGGGAGTCGGCCTGTTGCGCCACCCGCCCGGAGCCGGTCAGCCTGTCCCCCCGGGACAGCTCGTGCTGTTGAACGTCACCGGGCGTGCCCGGCCCGGCCGGGACCGGCGATGAGCGACGTCGTGACCGAACGGGAGCGGCCGACCCCACCCGACGCTCCGGTCATGGCCCGCTTGTCGTTCGTGGACCGGTTCCTGCCGGTGTGGATCATCCTGGCCATGGCGGCCGGCATCGGGCTGGGCCGGGCCATCCCCAGCCTCAACCGCCACCTCAACGCCATCCAGGTCACCTCCGGCACGTCCCTGCCGATCTTCATCGGGCTCCTGGTGATGATGTACCCGGTGCTGGCCAAGGTCCGCTACGGCCAGCTCGGCTCGGTGACCCGGGACCGCAGGATGCTGGTGTCGTCGCTGGTGCTCAACTGGCTGATCGGGCCGGCGGTCATGTTCACCCTGGCCTGGCTGATGCTGCCCGACCAGCCCACGTACCGGACCGGGCTGATCATCGTGGGCCTGGCCCGCTGCATCGCCATGGTCCTCATCTGGAACGACCTCTCCGGCGGCGACCGGGAGGCCGCCGCCGTGCTGGTGGCGTTCAACTCCCTGTTCCAGATCGTCATGTTCTCGGTGCTCGGCTACTTCTACCTGCAGGTGCTGCCCGGCTGGCTGGGCCTGTCCACCGTGGGGTTGCACCTGTCGATCGGGCGTATCGCCGAGACGGTGGCCATCTTCCTGGGTGTGCCGCTCGTAGCCGGGTTCCTCACCCGCACCGTAGGCGAGCGCACCAGGGGCCGGACCTGGTACGAGACCGCGCTGCTGCCGCGCCTCGCCCCGTTCGCCCTCTACGGCCTGCTGTACACCATCGTCATCCTCTTCGCCCTCCAGGGCCGCACCATCACCGGCCACCCCGGCGACGTGGCCCGCATCGCCCTCCCCCTGCTGGCCTACTTCGGGATCATGTGGTTCGGGTCTTTCCTGCTCGGGCGGCGCATCGGTCTCGGATACGAACGAACCGCCACCTTGGCGTTCACCGCCGCCGGCAACAACTTCGAGCTGGCGATCGCCGTGGCCATCGGGGTGTTCGGCGTCACCAGCGGCCAGGCCCTGGCCGGCGTGGTGGGCCCGCTCATCGAGGTCCCCGTGCTGGTCGCCCTGGTGTACGTGGCCCTGTGGGCCCGGAAGCGCTTCTACCCCCAGGCGGCCGAGATGGGACACCGCCGGTGAGCGACACGCCGGTAGTGCTGTTCCTCTGCATACACAACTCGGGCCGGAGCCTGGCCGCCAAGGTCCTCCTGGATCACCACGCCCGGGGCCGGGTCGAGGTCCGCTCCGCCGGTTCCGAACCGGGTGACCGGCTCAACCCCTCTGTAGTGGCCGTCCTGCAGGAGCGGGGGCTCGACACCTCCAGGGAATATCCCAAGCCCCTGACCGACGAAGACGCCCGGGCCGCCGACGTCGTGGTCACCATGGGCTGCGGCGACACCTGCCCCTACTACCCGGGCAAGCGCTACGTGGACTGGGATATCCCGGACCCCGCCGGGCTGCCCGTGGACCGGGTCCGCCCCATCGTCGACGACATCGACCGCCGGATCCGGGCCCTCCTGGCGGAGCTCACCGGCCCGAGCGGTCCCGCCTGAGCG
>DASSZD010000025.1:0-15042 GCA_035702985.1 Acidimicrobiales bacterium | reverse complement strand
GACGCGGGCTGCGGTCTGCATGGCATGGGGCAGGCTCGGCACCGGGTTGAACAGCCCCCCGAAGTACCCGAGGATGAACATGAGGGCGGTGACCACCGGGAAGGCCGTCTCCGTGGTGACCGAGAAGCCGATCAGCACCCCCAGGATGGCGAAGGGGAGCGAGGTGACCCACATCAGGCCGGCCAGCTCCACCCACGTGCCGGCCGGCAGGTGCACCGACCCGAACGCCGCGCCCACCACCTCGACCAGGGCGATGACCGGCAGCACCACCACCATGGTGGCGGTGACCTTGACCGCCACGTAGGACCAGGTGGGGAGGGGGGTGACCCGCAGCTGGCGGGCCCACCCCGAGGAGCGCTCGGCCGACAGGCGGCCCCCGCCGCCGGTCAGGCCGGCGACCAGCGCCCCGAAGGAGCACATCGAGACCATCAGGTACACCCGCCATTCGACGGTGCCGCCGATCACCTCGGACTTCCTGCGGTCGCCCAGGAACAGCAGGTAGAAGGAGACCGGGAAGCCCACGGTGATGAGCAGGAACCTCCAGCTGCGCAGCAGCCGGCCCACCTCGAACCGGCCGAAGGCGGCCACCGCCCTCACTGCGGGGCGCCTCCCCCGGCGAGTCGGTCCGTCTCGGTCAGGGCCACGAACGCCTCGGCCAGCCCGACGGCGCTCACCTCGATGTCGGTGAACTCCACCCGGTGGGCCACCAGGGCCCGGACGGTGGCGTCGGCGTCCAGCGAGGCGATGCTGACGGCGTCACCGTGCACGTCCACCTCGGTGACCCCCTCCAGCTGGTCCAGCAGGGCGGGGTCGGGGCACCGGCACCTGAAGCGCAGCTGCTTGGCCGCCACCGCCGCCTTCAGGGACGCTCCCGGCCCGTCGGCCACCACCCGGCCGTGGTTGACCACCACCACCCGGTCGGCCACCTGGTCCGCCTCGTGGAGGTGGTGGGTGGCGAAGACGGTGGTGCGGCCCTCCCGGGCGAACTCCCGGATCATCCGCCAGAAGGCCCGCTGGCCCACGATGTCCATCGCCGCGGTCGGCTCGTCCATGAACACCAGGTCCGGGTCCCCGGCGATGGCGATGGCGAAGCGGACGCTCTGCGCCTGGCCGCCGGAGAGGCGGGCGGCGGGACGGTCCAGCAGAGCACCGATGCCGGCCCGCTCCACGATCAGCTCGAACGGGGCCGGGTGGGGGTAGAGGCTGCGGACCAGTTGCAGGGCGGCGCCGACCCGGACCTGGGGCGGCAGGCCGGCGCCGGAACCGGTCTGGAGCATGGCCCCGACCCGGCCCTGCCTCACCGCGCTGCGGGGGGCCCGGCCCAGTACCTCGACCGTGCCGGTCTGGGGGCGCAGCAGGCCCAGCAGCAGGGACAGCGTGGTGGACTTGCCCGCCCCGTTGGGCCCCAGCAGCGCCACCGTCTGGCCGGCCGGGACCCGCAGCTCCAGGCCGTCGAGAGCCACGTGCCGGCCGTAGCGGTAGTGGACCCCGTCGAAGCGCACCGCCAGCGGTAGGCGACTGTCCACTTCGTCGGGGTCCGGCCGCCCGGCCAGGATGTTGTCCATCGTCACCACCCGTCAGGGTCCGACAGCGACGCTACGGCCGGCCGGGCCGGGATCGGCAGGGCCGATGGTCAGGCTAGTTGCGGGCCCGGGCCAGGGCGCCCTGCGGCACCGGGCGGTGCCGCCCGGCCGGGGCCGGCCCCGGGTCGCCGGCGCCCCACCCGACGGGCTCGGGCCGGCCGTCGGGGCCGGTCAGCCGCAGGTCCACCACGTCCGCCCGCTCGCCGGCGACGCCGGCCAGGGCCGGCCAGATGCCCACCAGCAGAACGCAGATGTGCAGGCCGGCGAAGGCGATGTTGTTGAGGGTGGACGGGGTCAGCCCGGCGCTCAGCCCGTAGCCGGCGGCGGCGCACAGGACCGCCAGGGCGATCAGGCCGGGGAGCACCACCTGCGGCTGGCGGCCGGACCGGCCCCGCTTCGGTGTGACCACGAAACCCTTGCGCCGGCCGGTCAGGGTGCTGACGGTGGCGCTCAGATGGATCCAGAACCCGGCCTCCATCAGGGCGAAGGCCCCGAAGCTGTAGCTTCCCTGCCCGGCGACCGCGACGCTGAGCATGCTCACCGCGAAGTACGGGGCGAAGTGGGCCAGGAACTGCGACGCCGTCGCCCCGGCCAGGGCCTGCTCCCCGCCGGTGAGGCGGACCACCGGTAGGGCCATGTAGATCAGGTAGGTCCAGCCGGTGAGGAAGAACATGGACGACAGCAGGTACTGCAGCTTCTCCCCGGGCCGCAGCCGGGAGCGCAGGGTGCGGGAGATACCCGAGAGGCATCCCCGGGCCCAGCGGTGCTGCTGGCTGACGTAGGACGCCATGTCCTCGGGGCCGAGCCCGCGCGCCAGCACCTCCGGGACGTACACGGTGCGCCAGTCCTGCTCGCGCAGGTCGATGGACAGGGCGAAATCCTCGGTGACGGAGTCCTCGGGGATGCCGCCGATCGAGTCCAGGGCGGCCCGGCGGAACACCACGTTGGTCCCGCAGCAGAACATGGATCCCATGGCGGCCTTGCCCCGGGCGATGATCCCGAAGAACAGGGACTGCTGGCTCCAGGCGGCGTCGGCCACCGGGTTGGACCCGGCGTTGGCGTAGTACTGGGGGGTCTGCACCAGGGCCACGTCCTGGTCGCGGAAATGGCCGACGGTCCGCTCCAGGAAAGCCGGGTCGGGGACGTGGTCGCAGTCGAACACCGCGACCAGGGGCGACCCGGTCCGGCCCAGGGCGTGGTTGAGGTTGCCGGCCTTGGCCCCGTGGTGCTCGGCCCGGCGCAGGTAGCCGGCCCCGTGCCGGGCGGCCAGGGCGGCCATCTCGTCCCGGTCGCCGTCGTCGCAGAGGATCACCCTGACCGCGCCCCGGTGACGCAGGCGGGTGGCCGCCCGGACGGTCGGTTCCACCACCTCCCACGGCTCGTTGTACACCGGGATCAGGACGTCCACGTCGGCGTCGCCGGCCGGCGGCGGCTCCGGAGGCGATCCGGCCCGGCACGCCGTCCACCAGAATCCGGCGGCCTGCGCCAGGTTGAACAGTTCCGCCACCAGCAGCAGCCCGTAGAGGATCGGGTTGCCGGCCCGGCCCGGCTGGAGCAGCCAGGAGAAGTACCAGACGGCCAGCGCCAGGTCGAGGGGCAGCAGGATCAGGAGTTTGCGGCGGGTCAGCCACCAGCGTCTCGCCGGCGACCAGCCCGCCGGGTCGCCGGCACCCGGGGCCGGCGGCCGGGCGTCGGGCCGGGCGGGGACGCCGGCCGGCGACGCCACCGCGCTCCTACCGGTCGCCGCTCTCACCGGCCGCTCCCGGCGGCCCGGACGGCCACACCGCCCCGGACCACCGTCCCGGGGGCGGGCACCAGGAACTTCCACACCGTCACGTTCGAGCGGCGGACCACTCCTGCCGCTACGTCCGCCGACCTCAGGTCGACCAGCAGGTGCCGCAGCTGGGCGGGCCCTGAGGCGTTCATCAGGGGGCGACTGGCCAGCACGAAGATCGTGCCTCCTTCCGGGACTTCAGGTAGCCGGGCGGCCGGAGAGACGGCCCGGGCCTGGGGTGAGTAGTAGGCGATCACCGTCTGGATGTCGGACGGTGCGTAGACCAGCACGTCGCCGGCCCGCCACTGGGCGTTGACCGACTTCAGCGCGCCGCGGAAGTCGTACAGGCGGGGGTTGGTGCCGTTCAGTTGCTCGTCGCCGAGCCCGGCCAGCAGGGCGGCCACCACGGCCACGCACCCGACCAGCTGCAACCTGCGGCTCCTGGACGACCCGGTCAGGAGGCGGGCGCCCAGCAGGACCAGCGCCGCCGCCACCCCGGACATGTAGCGCACGTCGTAGAGGAACCGCTTCTCCATCCCGGCGGCGAGCAGCAGCGCCGCCGGCACCACGACGCAGACCGCCACCAGCCGGGTGGCCCACGTGGACCGCCGGCCCAGGACGAACAGCGTGGCCAGGATCCCCAGGGGCCACAGGGCGACCAGCCGCTTCATGATGGGGGCCGAGTGGTACCCGACGGCCGCCCACACCAGGTTGGCCAGCACCGTGTACACGGAGATGCTCCCGGTGCCGGCCAGGTTGGTCTGGGAGGGGGCGCCGAAGCCCTTGCCGGCGTTCTGGTTGACCAGGAACTGGTGCCAGGCGAACGGCGCCAGCGGGGCGAACAGGGCCAGGAACGCCACCGTGGCCACCACCCAACCGACCAACCGGGCCCTCTGATCCGGGTGGCGGAGGAACAGCCACAAGAAGAACAGCTGCTGGGCCAGAACCTGGAACAGGCCGAAGTACTCGGTCCAGGCCAGGCCGGCGCTGGCCAGCACGTAGATGGCCCAGTCCGCCGGTCGGCCCCGGCGCAGCGCCCTGGCCTGACCCCATATGGCCAGCACCGCGAAGAGCATGAACAGCGAGTACATGCGCACTTCCTGGGAGTACCAGACGAGCAGCGGCCCGACCGAGGCGAAGGCCGCCGCCACCATCCCGGTGCGCCGGTCCCACAGGTCCCGGCCGGCCACGTAGCAGGCCGGTACCACCAGCAGCCCGGCCACGATCGACGGGATGCGGATGGCCATGCTCCCGTAACCGAAGATGCGCACCGTCACCCACAGCAGGGTGAAGTACAGCGGCGGGTGCACGTCGGTGTCGCGCAGGTTGGTGATCATCCCGCCGAAGGACATGTGGACCTGGTGCACCGAGGTGGCCTCGTCCAGCCAGAGGCCCCGCCACACGAGCAGCCGGACCACCAGGCCGACCAGCACCACGGCCGCCAGCAGCTGGTAACGGCGGGTGACGGCCGCCGACCGCAGCGCCGCCACCGCCCGGGGAGCCAGCCGGTAGCGGCGGACCAGCCGTTCCGCCCCGAGGGCGGCGGTCAGGGCGGCGGTGGTGGCCAGGGTGGAGTAGGCCACGCCCTCGACGCCGCGGGCGACGGTGGAGAGCACGGCCGCCTGGCCGGCGGCCGCCACCCCGGTGAGCACGGTGACGGCGCGGGCGCCTCCGGTGGCGCAGCGCGCCGCCACCAGCACCCGGGCCACGCCCAGGAGCCCCATGGCGACCAGGTACGGGACGACCAGGTGGCTGACGGCGACATAGTGGGGGCCGAAGCACATCCTGACCAGCTCGGCCGGCGCCGCCGCGCCCACACCCACGGCCGCCAGCCCTATCAGGGCGGCCGCCCCCAGCGCCGCCGCCAGGCTGTGGCGCTCCCCCTGGGCCGCCCGGGGCAGGAGGACCATGGGGATGGTGATGGTGGCGAAGGCCGCGGCCCCGCCCAGGGTGGACAGGGCGGCGTAGATACCGGCCTGGTGGCCGGCCAGCCTGGCGTTGGCGAAGATCAGGTCCTGGTTCTGGACCACGGCGAGCAGGGCGAAGGCCCCGGCCGTCCAGCCCGCGGCGGTGGCCGGAGCGGCGGCCCGGCGGGCGGCGCCGCCGGCCGGCTGGCTGACAGGACGGCTGTGCAGTCCCGGGCGGGTCCTGCGGCGGGGGGCGCGGGCCACCTCCAGGGCGGCGTAGGCGGCGATCACGACACCGGCGGCGCCGCCCAGGGCCCCGGTCCAGGTGGCCAGCACCAGCCCCAGGGTCAGGCGTACCGCCGGCTCGGCGGCCAGGCTGGCCACCACCCGGCCGTGGAGTTGACGCCCGTACAGCCGGCCCCGGTCGAGGGCCAGCGCCCCGGCGGCCGGGACGACGGCGGCCAGGATGACGATCATGGCCGCCGGCAGGTGCAGGACCGGACCGATCAGCGGGGACAGGGCCGCCCCGATCAGGGCCACCCCGGCGCTGGCCGCCACGACCCTCCTGACCAGGGCGTTGCGGCGGCCCGGCTCGAGGGCGGTGGCGGCCGACAGGCTGGCGGCCGGGAGGCTGAGCACCAGGTACAGGCCCAGGAACACGCTCAGCTGGGCGAACCCGGCGGGGTCCAGGATCCGGGCCGCCACCAGCGCGAACGCCAGGTTGCCCACACCGGATCCGACCTGGCCGGCTGCGACCAGCAGCTGTTCCAGGCCGAGGCGGCGGCCGTCCGCCGGCTCGTGCGGCGGTCCGGCGCCGGCCTCCTTCTCGAGGACGTCGGCTACGACAGCCATGGGGCTGGCTCCATGGGTAGGGGGTCGATGTCGGCGGCTGCCACCGCGTCGGGTTCGATGACCAGCCGCAGCAGCCGTAGGGCCGCTTCGGCCCTGCGGGTCTGGGCGGCCACCGTCTGGCCGACCGGGGGAGGTGCGGCGCCGAGGCGCTCGACCGTGACGGGCAGGGACTCGCTGAGGTCGTCGTCGGGGTGGACGACCGGCTGGCCGAGCAGGTTGACCGTGGCGGTGACGGCCGGGTCGGTGCCGATCCCCACCACCGGGGTGCCGGCGGCGGCGGCCGCCTGGGCCGCCCGGTGGCGGGTCGTCACCACCGCGTACGCCTGCGAGAAGGTCTCGGCCGCCTCGGCCAGCGTGGCCGGGGCCGCCGTCTTGGTCGCTCCGCCCGGCACCGCCCCCAGCACCGCCAGCAGCAGCCGGGATGCCGCGCCGGGATCGGGTGACCCCGGGCCGCCCCACGGGACCAGCCGGATGGGCCGCCCGGCCCGGGCCAGCGTCACCAGCCCCGCCGCCAGGGCGCGCTCCGCCTGCGGGGACAGGCGGCCGTCGACGACGACCGTCACGTCATCACCCCGCCCGGCTCCGTCGGAGGCCGGGAGGCCGGCCGCGCCCGGGGGGCCGGCCGTCCCGTTGCGGGGTCCGGGCCGGGCCGGAGCGGGGGCGCCGGCCGGGACCAGGGCCCGGTCCAGCGCCAGCCACGCCGGGTCGGCCGCCACCCGGATGGGGCCCGGGACGCCGGCGGCCCGGAACCATGAGGCCGCCGTGCCGTCGGCGGCGAGGAACAGCTGGGCCCGCGCCGATGCGGCCCGGACCATGGACCGGCGGACCCGGCCGCCGGGGCCGGCGGGCAGGCCGACGCAGGCCAGCGGCACCCGCTGGCGGGACGCCACCAGCGCTCCCCTGGCCAGTGCGGCGGCCACGTCCTCGGGCGACGGCCCGGCGACGACGACGCCGTCCACCGTGCCCAGGCGGGGCGCGGCCGATCCGGACGGTTCCACCAGGTCGTGGTTCGGGAGGGCCCGGTGCAGGGCGTGACGCACCGCCGCGCTACCGGCGGGGTCGGCGGCGCGGGAGCCGATGAGCACGACGCTGCGCATGCACAACCTCCTCGTAGAGTCCAAGGTGACGTTCGGCCAGCTCCGGCCAGGACCGCCCGGCGCCGGTACCGGCGGTGAGGGCGGCCAGCTCCGCCAGGCCGCCGCGGTCGCCGGCCAGGTCGGCCAGCCGGGCGGCCACGGCCACCGGATCGGGCGGCAGGGCCGCCTCCGGCGGGAAACCGATCACCTCCGCCAGCGCCGATGACACCAGGGTGGGGACGCGGTGGGACACGGCGTGGGCCAGCACGCCGGAGCTGGAGAACGGCTGCGGATAGGGCAGGAGCACCACGTCGGCGGCCAGGAACCACGGAGACACGTCGGCGTCGTCTATGTAGCCGGTGAAGGCGGCCACCGGCCCGTACCGGTCCCGCAGGCCGTCGAGGTAGCCCTGGCCGGCCAGCCGGGGATGCTCCCCGCCGGCCACCACCAGCCTGACCTCCGGGCCGGCCAGCCGGGCCGCCTCCAGGGCCAGCTCCACCCCTTTGTAGGGGGCCACGAAACCGAAGCACAGCGCCAGCAGGCCCCCGTCGGGGACACCGGCCTCCGCCCTGAGGGCGGCGGCCCGGGCGGCCACGGCCGGACCGCCGGCCGGGGTGGAGCCCCCGCCGAGCGGGAACACCACGGCCCCGGGGATGGTGCGGCGGAACGCCTCCTCGTGCACGATGACCCGGGAGGCGGTGCGGGATATGGCCGTCTGCATGCCCCGCAGGGAGGCCCGGGCGGCGACCGGGGGGATCGACACCCGGTGCATGTCCGTGAAACGGTGATCCACCGACCGGGGATCGACGACCTGATGCATGGTGACCACCGGTCCCCGCCCGGCCCGGCGCAGCCCGGCCAGGCCGGCCAGCACGGCCGGCACCGACGCCGGACCGCCGTAGAGGAACGCTTCGTGCTGGACGTGCACCACCGGGGCGCCGGTGTCCCCGGCGGCGGCCAGGGCGGCCAGGGCGGCGCGGGGGCCCCGCCCGAAACGGCGGTCCACGCGCACCGGCCCGTCGTGATCGGGGACCCCACCGGCCGGGACGTGTCCCGGGGCGAGCACCGTCACCTCGGCCCCGGCGTCGGCCAGGGCACGGGCCAGGCTCTGCGAGTACCAGGCCACGCCGCTCGAGCCGGGGTCGCGCTCCGAGGGGTACGGGGAGACCAGGGCGATGTCGGCGCTCACGCCCGCACCTCCAGCGGATCGCCTCCCCTCGCCCACTCCCCGTCCACGGGCGGGGTAGAGCCGAGGTCCACCACGTCGGGCCGGCTGTCGGCGGCCGGCAGCGGGAGGACCCGCATGTGCATCCACAGCCGCAGGAGCGACATGGCCATACGGCGGCCGTCCCGGCCGGCGCTGAGGCGGGAACCGGGGCGGTCCACCCAGACCGTCGGTACCTCGAGGACGTCGAATCCCATGGACCGGGCGGCGATCAGCAGTTCCACGTCGAACAGGAAGTCCCTGGAGGACATGAGCGGCAGCACCGCTTCGGTGACCTGGCGGCGGAACACCTTGGCCCCGCACTGGGTGTCCCGGTAGGGCAGGCCGAACAGGGTCCGGACCAGCCCGGCGAACACCCGGCTCTCCAACCGCCTGGCCAGCGGACGGCGGCCGGGTAGGACGGCCGACCGGTGCCATCTCGACCCGATGGCCATGTCGGCGTCGGCCCGGCGCACCGCCTCGACCAGGTTGAGGAACTCGGCGGGCGGCGTGGCGCAGTCGGCGTCGACGAAGCCGACCAGGTCGGCGTCGCAGCGCCGCAGGGTCTCCATGATCACCCCGCCCTTGCCCAGCTTGGGGTAGCGGATGGGGACCACCCGCCGGTCCCGGCGGGCGTGGTCGTCCACGATGGCCGGGGTGGCGTCGGTGCAGCGGTCCATGGCCACCATGAACCGCACGTCGGGATCGGCGATGCGGCTACGGAACTGCGCCAGCGTCCGGTCGATCCGGTGCTGCTCGTTGTGCGCGGGGATAACGATGTCCAGTCGCAATTACACATCCAATCTCATGGCTTGATAGACGAGCGATCAGATCGAATGCTCACCTGTGTAGTCGTCGTCGTGTTCGGAGCCGCCACGGCCCGGAGCGGTTTGCCCGGCGCTCGAAACCTGGGCCAACGTATGACGGACGCCCCGGTGAGTCAAGCTAACCCGGGAGGCGTCAGGTTAAATCCCGGTTACGTCGACCCCCTCTTCCTGCATCTATGAGCGGATTCATAATCAAGAAAAAAAGACGGCCGTTACCCCCCGATTCGGTCTGGGTACAACCGGCCCCGCTGAGACCGATCAAACGAACCCGTCTGGGCGGGCTGCTGGCCGTAATCACGGTGTCGCTGGTCACAGTGGCCGTCGTCACTGCGCTGCTCCTGCCCCGGCAGCAGCCCCGGCCCGGTGGACCGGTGACGGGGAGCCTGTCGGTGTCCGGGTCGCAGCTCGACGTGGCCGGCCGGCCGGTCCAGTTGGGCGGCGTGAGCCGCTCCGGCAGCGAGTACCAGTGCCTGGCCGGCAAGCAGGTCTTCGACGGACCGGTGGGCCCGGCATCGGTCCGGGCCATGGTGGCCTGGCACGTGGACACGGTACGGATCCCGCTCAACGAGGACTGCTGGCTGGGCATCAACCATGCGCCGGGCGCCACCTCGGGACCGGCGTACCGCGACGCCGTGGCCGGCTACGTGCACCTGCTCACCGGGATGGGCCTCGCCGTCATCCTGGACCTGCACTGGTCGGCGCCCGGCACGACCCGGGCCACCGGTCAGATGCAGATGCCCGACGCCGACCATGCGCCGGCGTTCTGGGCCGGGGTGGCCCGCCGTTTCGGCCCCGACCCGAAGGTGATGTTCGAGCTGTACAACGAGCCCCACGACGTCTCGTGGCGGTGCTGGCGGGACGGGTGCGTGGTGGGGGTGACAGCCGTCACCCCGGCCTTCCGGGCGGCCGGGATGCAGCAGTTGCTCGACGCGGTGCGGGGTACCGGGGCCACCAACCCGGTGATCCTGGACGGCCTGGGCTGGGCCCACGACCTGTCACGGTGGAAGCGTTACGAACCGGTGGATCCCCGCCACTCCCTTGTCGCCGGCTGGCACATCTACGGCCCGGCGCCGTGCACCGGGAGCTGCTGGTCCCGGACGGCCGCGTCGGTGGCGGGCGTGCCGGTGCTGGTGACCGAGTTCGGTGAGTTCAGGTGCGGGGCGTCCTACGTCGACCGGCTGCTGCCGTGGCTGGACGCCCACCACATCGGCTACCTGGCCTGGGCCTGGGACACGTGGTCCGGATGCTCCGGGCCGCCCCTGCTGCAGTCCTATGGCGGCGTGCCGGCCCACGCCTACGGGCGGGCGGTGGAGCAGCACTACCAGAAGCACTTCGGGTCCGTGTCCGGGCCCCGGCCTGCCTAGCCTGGAGGCCATGGCCCGCACCGCCGCCCGCAACGTCACCGTCGACCGCGACGGCCTGCTCGAGTTCATCCGGCCCCGCCACCACGGGGTGCTGGTCACCACCCGGCGCGACGGCCGGCCGCAGATGTCCCCGGTGACGATGGGTGTGGACGGGGAGGGCCGGATCGTCGTGTCGACCTACCCGGAGCGGGCCAAGGCCCGCAACGCCGCCCGCCACGAGCAGGCGGCGGTGTGCGTGCTCTCCGACGATTTCGGAGGGGAGTGGGTGCAGGTCGACGGCCGGGTGGAGGTGGTCGACCAGCCCGCCGCGGTGGACGCCCTGGTCGAGTACTACCGGTCCATCAGCGGCGAGCATCCCGACTGGGACGAGTACCGCCGGGCCATGGTGGATCAGGGCAAGGTGCTGCTCCGCCTGACCATCGACCGGTGGGGACCCATCAGCCGGGGCGGGTTCCCGGCCCGGCTGGTGACCGGCGGGTGACGCGGAGCAGCCGGACCGGCCCTGCCCGCCCGGGGTGGCTCTAGCGGTAGAACGCCGCCGCGGACGTGCTGCCCGTCCCGCCCGTTCCGGCCGGATGGGGGCAGTTGTGGGTGGTAGAAGGCGGGTTGCTCGGGGTGGACGATGACGGCGTGGTGGTGCTGGTGGAGGCGGCGCTGGCGATGGCGCTGCTCGCCCCGAAGCCCACGCCCAGGGCGGCCCCGGATATGCCGAGGGCCAGCATGGCCTTGGTGAATCTGCTTCTCATCCTCTGATCTCCTTCCAGGACTGCGGGTCGCAGTGCCACCACCCTCAGGCCCGGAGATGAGACCGCACTGAGTGAACCCTTGGAACTGGCTCCGAATCACCGCCGCTCGCCGCGGCTCAGCCCACCCCCATGGAGAAGACGTGCATGCCGGTGACCCGGCCGTTGGCCGGGACCGAGCCGCCGGAGGGGAGCACCACCGCCTGGACCGTCTTGGACGGATCCAGGGGCACCCCCGCGTAGTAGACGTACACCGTGTGCTGGCGCTGACCCCGGATCCGGCCGCCCCGGCCCTGGGAGTTGAGGTAGGGGGTGGCGGCGATCACTTCGTTGCCGGCCGTGTCGGGCGGGTAGAAGAAGTTGTCCAGGGTGACGGTGAAGCTGCTCGTGGTCCCGTCGGTGTAGTACACGGTGCCCTGGCCGCCCTCGTCGTTGGGGCTGCTGGCCCCCAGGAACCCCAGAGTCGACCCGGTCCCGGACAGCAGGACGGCCTGGCCGGCCGCGACCACGTTGTCGGGCCGGCCGGCCGCCACGTCGGGCCAGGTGAAGCTGACACCGTTGTGGGTCAGCTCCGTACCCGGCGAGAGGCCGGCCGCGGACAGGGCTTCGGCGGAGAAGCTGTTGCCCACCCCGTCGAAGTCGGCCGAATCGACGTTGGAGTCGTCGCTGATGCCGGCGTTGTCGAAGGCGGCCGCCAGCGAGCCGAAGCCGACCAGCAGCCCGGTCGAACCCTGGCCCACGCCGCGCTGACCCGCCCCGCTGTAGACGGCCTTGACGGTCATGGGATACGACCCCGGATCGGTTCCGGGCGGAACCGCCACCCGCCAGCGGGCGGTCACCGACCGGCCGGGCGGCAGGCCGGCGAAACCGGTCGGGGTCAGCGCGGACGCCTGCCACCCCGGCGGGGCGTCGAAGGTGAGGGCGACCCGGTCCAGACCGGGATTGCCCTGGTTGGTGAAGGTCGCGCTCACCGTGGTGTTCTGGCCGGCGGTCACGACCACCGGCGCTGCCCCGACGGCCAGGGCCCCGTAGGGGGCGGGGGGACCGCCCGGGGCGGGCTCGCTGACCCTGATGGTGGCGTCGCCGTGGCCGAGGCTGGGGTGGCTGGCCCGGACCCGGACCATGCCGGGCGAGTTGGGGATGGTGCGCAGCCACACCGCCCCCACCCCGCCGGCGTCGGCGAAGGCGAACGGGTTGTCGCCCACCAGGACGCCGGGGCCGTCCACCGAGAACGTCACGTCGCCGGTGACGTAGGGGCGGGGGGCGCCGTAGCGGTCCACCGCCCGGACCACGACCCTGGTGGCGTCGGACCCGTCCCCCACCAGTCGGTCGTCATCCGCGCTGACGGCCAGGCGGTCGGCAGAGGGGTCGGAGGAGAAGCGGCGCGACGCCACCTGACGGCCGCCCAGGTAGCCGTCTATGCGCAGCTCCGGCAGGCCGGTGCCGGAGACGTCGGTGAAGTCCACGAACGACGGCGGGTAGGGCAGGTGGCCGTAATCGGTCCGGTCCGGCGTGACGGTGGCGTGGTGCTGGCCGGCCACGTACACCTCGAGACGGTCGAGGTTGCTGCAGATCATGGCCGGGCCGAGCTCATTGATGGGCGAGGTGGGCCCGAAATCCCAGTAGAACGCCGGGGCGATGACCGGCCGGGTGTTCGGGTCCACCTGGGACTGGTAGACGGTGGCACCCGGCTTGGGCTGGCGGAACACGTCGACCACGCCGGTGTACTTGACGCCCTGGAACTGGTTCCCGCTGCCGGACTCGTAGTCGAAGCCCGACCAGGCGGCCACCCCGCAGTAGCGGTCGTCGGAGTAGGAGATGTCCTGCACCCGGGCGTGGGCGGTGGCTTCCCCCTGCTGCACCCACTGAGGGTCGGTCCGCCGGTAGTAGATGGCCGGCCCCGACAGCGTGCCGACCGCCTCGCAGACCAGGTACGGCTTGCCCGCCGCGTCGGTGGGCGGCCGCAGGTCGGGGACCTTTTTACCGTCGGCGTCCCGGTGGAAGCTGTAGTCGTGGTAGCTGTACACGTCGAACACGAAGGCGGCCCGCTCGGCGGGGTTGTAGCCGGTGTCGTCTCCGCCGGTTGGACGGGAGTCGTCCAGGGAGTGGGCCAGGCTGTTCCACGCGCTGTACTGGGCGGCGTGGCTGCCCGACTCGTTCGGCATGCAGCCCCACACGATCACCGACGGGTGGTTGCGGTCCCGGATGATCATGTCCTGCAGGTCGCGCTGGGCGGCCTCCTGCCAGGCGCTGTCGCCGAAGTAACCCCATCCGGGGATCTCCTCCCACACCATCAGACCCAGTTCGTCGCAGGCGTCGTAGAACGCCTCCGACTGGGGGTAGTGGGAGCAGCGCACGAAGTTGCAGTTCAGTTCCTGCCGCAGGATCTGCACATCGCGGCGCTGAACCCGGTCGGGCATGGCCCCCCCGGCGAAAGGAAAGAACTGGTGGCGGTCCAGACCGAACAGCTTGACCCGCTTCCCGTTGAGGAAGAACCCGTTCAGGGTGAAGGTCGCCTGGCGGAACCCGATCCTCACCTGGTAGTCGTGCAGCGGCCGACCGTCGACCAGCAGGGTGACCACCACCCGGTAGAGGTACGGGTCGTCGGCATCCCACAGGGTGATCCCCTCGAGCCCTCCGAGGGTGGCGGTCACGGTGGAGGCACCGGCGGGAGCAGTGGCGGGGACGGTCGTGGAGGCCACCGTCCGGGCTCCGTCGAGCAGGTCCACCCGCACCTGGCAGGCGCCGATGTCCGTAGCGGCGTCGAGGGTGCAGTCCACCACCAACCGGCGGGACGCCGGATCCAGGACGTCGGTGGGCTTGGCGAACACGTCGGAGATGTACGCGGCCGGAACGGTCCGCAGCGTGACGCCCCGGTACATGCCTCCCGGCTGCCAGAAGTCCACCGAAGCCGGCTGGTACGGAGCGGGACGGTCGGGAGGCACGTCGATGTTGAAGCGGGAGTCCAGGGTGACGGCCACCACGTTGTCCCGCGGCTGCAGGTCTCCGGTGATCTCGCAACTGAACGGCAGGTAGCCGCCCATCCGGCCTCCCACCTGCCGGCCGTTGAGAGTGACCACCGAACTGGTCAGAGCGGCGTCGAAGTCCAGGAACACCCTCATGCCCTGCACTTCCGCCGGTGCGTCGAAATGCTTGCGGTAGACCCATTCCTGCTCCCAAACTGCAGGGTCCCACTCCCGCCAGGACAGCACTGCGACGTCGTGGGGCAGGGTGACGGTCAGCAGGTCACTGTCGTCGAAACCGGGATCCGTGCTCCCGGCGCTGGACGGGCCGAACAGCCAGCCGTCGTCGAAGGACCGGACCTCGGCGGCCGGCCCCCGGGCTGACGCCAGACTGGCGCCATGGACGGGGGCACCGGCCGGTCCGGGTGGGCCGCCCTGGCCGCCCAGCACCGACCTGGTGGCCAGCACCGCCGCTCCCGCCCCGGAAGCCAGCAGGAACTGCCGGCGGGATATGGACGGTGTGGTGGTCCGCTCGTCCGGCGCTTTCATGTTTTCCCTCCCCGACTAACGGCCCGGGTGCTGGCGCCGCATCGCCGTCCGCCCCCCATTGGCTCCGCCGCTTCAGCTACCCGACCAAGATTCCGCCTGGTATGACCTCCATCCAATATGACCACACGTCCCCGTGCCTGTCAACCGCCGTGATCTGACCTCTGCCTGGCGCGTCCATGCCGTCCGGCAGCCCACGCCCC
>DASSZD010000011.1:0-15375 GCA_035702985.1 Acidimicrobiales bacterium | reverse complement strand
GGCGGGTAGATCACCTGCTGGTGCATGGGGCTGGCGCACCGGTAGGTGGTGGTCGACCCGTTCGCCTGGTAGTACTCCGCCGTCACGTTGGACGGGAACCCGCCGCCGGTGCACTTGAGGGTCCCCTCGGTGCCGATGTCGACGTTGCTCGTGGTGTCGATTGTCGAGCCCGACTCCTGGTAGGTGCCGAAGGCGTTGGCGGAGCTGCCGTTGATATTGAGGGACTGCTCGGTGAACAGCCCGAAGGCGAACTGCGGTTCGGTGCTGATGGTCTCCTGGACGGCGGCGGTCTGGTTGCCGACGGTGGCCTCCGACGAGATGGTCCAGGTCGGGGTGCCCACGCCGAGCGCGGCGTCCCGGCCGGCCGGGTTGCTGTAGGTGGCGACATAGCTGGCTCCGGGTGCTCCGGGCACGGAGGTGGCCTGGCAGGCCGCGTCGTTGGCCTTGACGCAGAACCGGGTCGTGCCGGCCGTCCCGGTCTCCCCGGAACCCTGGTCGATGCGGAACAGGGCGTCGGAGAGCCCTCCGTTGGCCAGGGCGATCGCCTGGGCGTTGGACTGGCGGGCGGACACCACGCTCATGTTGCCGACCACCGCGTAGGTGAGGCCGGTGCCGGCCACGACCAGGACGAACAGCACCATGACAGCGACGATGATGCTGCCGTCTTCAGCGCGGCGCCGCCGATCGTGGCAGCGGGTAGGCGGTGGTTCCCGGCGGCTCATATCCCCTCCCCGGGCGGCTCGCTGGCGTTGAGCACGTTGGTCATGGTCACCTCGTCGGAGAAGTGGTATGCCGGGGTCCCGGATATCGGGGCGGACACGTACAGGTCGACCCCGATGGCGGTGGCGTTGACCTCCAGGGCCGTCTGGGCGGAAGCTGGCAGGGGTGCTGTCAGCCCCGCCGGTATGGCGGAGGCGGTGGGGTTGTAGTAGGAGAAGACGGCCTGCGCCGAGGTGTTGATGACCCCGGTGATGGAAATTCCCGAGGCCTGCCAGGTACCTCCGATCAGCTGCTGGCGGGCCAGGGTCCCGGTCGCCGCGGTGTAGATCCAGCGGATCTCGAAGCCGCTGGACGACGGCGGGTTCTCGTAGAGGTCCACCTCGACCGACGGCGACAGGCCGGTGTCGAAGGTGAGGCCGGCGGCGCTGCGGATGTCCCGGGCCAGCTCGGTCATGGCGATGCTGGCCTTCTGCTCCTCGCCGAGCATGGCCGAGTTGCGGTTGGAGGTGGTGGTCAGAGATATGAGGGCGTTGCCGGCTATGGCCAGGACGATGGCCATCACCAGGCACACGATCATGATCTCGATGAGGGTGAAGCCCTCGTCCCGATCTGCGGGGCGCCGGCCGTTGCCGGTCAGCACGTGCCCGTCGTCCCGTTCTCGGTGCACATGTACGACTGCGCCTCGGTGACCGGGGCGTAGATCGCTCCTCCCAGGTACACCAGGAAGTCCTGGGTGCCGGCGCTCCAGACCGTCCCGCCCGGGGTGGTGGCGGTGACCGTCCCGTTGCCTCCGCTGCCCGGCAGGAGGGTGAGGGAGCTGGTCGGGGTGCAGGTGCCGCTGGGTGCGGGGGTGACGGTGGCCAGCACGCAGCCCGACGGGTTGTAACCGACGGTTATGCCGGTGCAGGGGCCGCTGTCCGTGACGGAGACGGTGAAGACCGACGGGGCGTAGAGCGGGCTGCCGGTGTCGTCGAGCACCACCGGGGAGGTGCTGGTTCCGTCCGGGGTCACGGTGATGCCGGTCAGGGTGCAGGATGCCGCCGACCCGGCGTTGGTGGTCCCGGACATGGTGTTGGACTGGGCCGACAGGGTGGAGGCGTACACGGTGTAGACCTGGACCCATGCCGTCGTGGCCGGGCCGACGGTGATGTCGGTCGACGTGCCGTTGGAGACGATCTGCTCGTTGTAGCCGGCCTGGTTGGAGAACTGCGGGTAGGGATCGGTCCGGCCGGGATCGTCGGTGGTCCAGAAGACCTCGTAGGTGATGTTCGAGGTCGGCCCCGACGTGGGAGCGGTCCACGAGACCAGGAGATTCTGCGTGGGGTCGGTGCCCGTGTCGGGCGCCACGCTGGTCACGGTGGGGGGCTGGGGCGTCGAGCCGGCGGCCACCGTGGTCGGGGGCCCTCCGGGGGCGAAGTCCGTGGATCCCCCGGTCTGGGCGTAGGTGTAGGTCTCACCGCCCGGGTACAGCGCCGACGTCTGCGTCACCTGTCCCGACACCCGGTTGACCGTCCAGGAGACCGTGATCACGGCCTGCTTGTAGGCCTGGGCGTCGCCGTTCGAGGCGTCGATCCAGTTGACGCACCGTTGGATCGTGTAGGTGACCCCGTTGACCGTCCTGGTCGTCGTCATCCCGGCGAGCGGCGCCGGGATGCTGCTGGCGAGGACGACGGCGGGAGTGCCACCGTCACCGTCGGGGCAGCCGGAGGGCGTGGTGTAGTACCCCACCTCGTAGTAGGGAACCGAGCGCATCTGCTCGCTGGCCTGGATGGCTATGCCGTCGGCGATGCTGCGGTAGTTGGTGGTGCTGGTGGCCCGCATCAGCCCGTAGAAGCCGGGGGCCAGCGCTGACAGGACGATCGCCATTATCAGCATGGCGATGACCATCTCGATGAGGGTGAAGCCCCCCTCTCGCCGGTCGGGGTGCAGCCTGGCCCGGCGGGTCAACTCAGTTCCCGAAGGGATCGCGCCCCGAGATGGGGATGCCGCCCGGGATGGTCGTCGTCGTGGGGGCGACCGAGGCAGTGGCGGGGTGTGCCGTGACGGTGCTGTGGGCCGCCGAGGCTGCGGGTCGGGCGGTGGGCCCGGAGCGGTGCAGGTCCCGGAAGTAGACCATGTATGCGATCACGCCGATGAGCACGGTGAGCAGGGCGGCCAGCAGGTAGCGCTGCCAGGCCGGGGTCGGGGTCTTGGAGGCGTCGATCATGGTGACCTCAGGAGGCGTAGAAGATCCGGGTGGTGAGATTGGCGGCGATGGCCCCTCCGGCGCCCGGGCTGACCGAGAGGTTGTCGACGACCAGGGTCCGCTTCAGGTGGGCCAGCCCGGAGATGAAGTTGGCCACTCCCGGATACGGCCCGGAAGCGGTCATGGTCATGCTGAGCGACGTGGGGCCGCTGGTCCCGGCGGCGCCGCTGTGGGCGCCGGTCGTGACGGCCGGGGCGGAGGGACCGACGCTGGTCACCTGGACGCCGGACGCGGTGGCGAGGGCGTGCAGCTGGTCCAGGACGTCCTTGAGGTCGGGGGTGGACGGCATGGCCTGGTCGAGTGACGCCAGCCGGGAGGTGTCGGCCGGGACCTGCTTGAGCAGCGCCCGCAGCGACGCGGTCTGGGTCTGGAGGGAGGTGATCTGCTGCTCCGCGGCGGCGCGGTTCTGGTGGGCGACGCTGAGCTGGTGGCTCTGGGGCCGGAACAGGGCCAGGTACCAGACCAGGATCAGAACCAGGACCGCGCCGGCGGTGGCGGCCGTGATGTTCTTGACCGACAGGTTCACGGGTTGCCTCCCACGGTTCGGTGGCTCTCGGCGACCCTGGTGAGGTTCGCGGTGGATGCGAAGTTGACGGCTCCGCCGTTGGACTTGACGTTGATCCCCGACACCTGCACGTCGGACAGGTCGGGGTCGGACTGCAGCCCCTGGAGCCAGGCCGACACGGCCGGCAGGCCGCCGGTCCCCTTGACGCTGAACGTGATGGAGCCGTCGCCGGCCACGGCCGGGTGGGCGCCGGCCGCCTGGGCCGGGGTGCGGGCCGCGGTGAGGGACTGCAGGCTCAGGTCTGCGGGCATGACCCCGGCCAGCTGGCCGACCACCCGGGTCCAGTCGATGTCGCCGCCGAGCGCCTGGGTGACGAGCTGCGTACGTTGTGCGACCTTGGTGTGTACGGCGGTCTCGACCTGCAGGCGCTGCACCTGGGTCTGGAGGGTGGCGGCCTGGGCCCGGGCGGCGCGGACCTGGTTCTGGGCCGAGCGGACGGCGAGGATCTCGTAGACGCCGGCCAGGGCCAGCACCGCGGCCGCCCCGGCGGCCACGGCCGCCGCCACGGTGACCCGCCGGCGCACCTTGCGGGCCTCCACCACCTCTTCGGGAAGCAGCGACAGCCGGATGAGGGGGGCCTCGGTGGGCCACAGGGCCAGGCCTATGGCGGTGGTGCCGCCCGCCGAGATCCGGGCCAGCTCGGAGGGGGCGAAGCCGATGGCGCTCACGTCGAAGACGGAGAGGGGATCGATGACGACGACCGGCGCGGTCACCTGGCCGGCCACGGCCTGGGACAGGCCCCTGGTCTGGGCCGCCCCCCCGGTGATCAGCAGCCTCCCGACCTGGCGGTCGCCGGTCTGGGCCACGAAGAAGTCGATGGTGGCCCGGATCTCCTCGGCCAGGTCGCGCATCTCCGGCGTCATGGCCTTGCGGGCGGCGGTCAGCTGGGTGGTGGCCTCGGGAACCTCGCCCCGCTTCAGGCGCTCGGCCACCCCGGCCTCGAGGTGCATGCTGTTGGCGATGCGCTCGGTGAGCTTGGCGCCGCCCACCAGCAGGCTGCGGATGAACAGCGGCACGCCCTGGTCCCTGACCGCCACCGTGGTGAGCTCGGCGCCGATGGAGACGATGACGTCGAGCCCCGGACCCCCGCCCGGTCCTCCATCGGGGGCCGGCACGGCCCGCATCAGGGCCAGCGGGGCGGCGTCCATGACGACGGGGGTGAGGCCGGCCTCCTTGAGGGTGGCGGCGTGGGTGCGCAGGACGTCACGATGGGCCGCCACCAGCAGGATCCGCTGGGTGCTGGTCTCGCCGTCACCGCCTCTCGACGGGCCGGTCGGGTCAGGTCCGAGCAGGCTGAAGTCGAAGCTGGCGTCCTCCATGGCCAGCGGCACCAGCTCCTGGGCGTCGAACTTGAGGGCCGATCGCAGGTCGTCGGGGCTGAGCCTGGGCACGTCGGCCTGGCGGACGAACACCCGGGGGCCGGCCACCCCGACCACCACGTCGGTGGTGGTGAAGCCGCCCTCGGCCCAGAGCCGCTTGAGCGCCGCCGCCACCCCGGGGGCGTTGTTGATCTCCCCGTCGACGACCCACCCGGCGGGAATGCCGATCTGGGCGTAGCGCTGGAGGGTGCGGCGCCCGCTCTTGGACACCACGATCTCGGCGGCCCGGATCACCGAGGAGCCGATATCGAGGCCTACGGTTACCGCTTCCACGGTGTCTGCCCTGCTGCACGCGGCTGACTCATCGACGTAGGTATCGGATGCGATCCGCGTGGCTTGACGGTTCCCGGCGGGAACCGGAACAGTCGGAAAGGACCGGCAATCCCGCCCGGGCCGTCCGGTCGGGGCGCGAACGCGAAGAGGGTCCCGCCCCCATGGGGCGGGACCCTCTTGTCAGTCAGTCAGGGTTGTCTTGGTGTGCTCGGGTTACCAGCTGGTGTAGAACCCGGCGCCCTCGACGGCAGTGCCCTTGGTGATGGACGGGGCGGTGGCCGAAGTCGGGGGGGTGCAGGCGGAGTCAACGGCGAAGGCGGTGGTGTAGCCCGTGGCGCCCGCGGCGTTGGTCTGGTAGACGGTGTAGCACTTGCCGTCCTTGCCCATGGCCTGCAGCCACACCACGTCATCGGGTGAGCCGGCCACGGCGCTCGAGGCGTAGATGTAGACGCCGACCGTGTTGGGGCTGTTGGGAGCGGCGGCGGTGGCCCACGTGATGTTCGGCTCGATCGAGTTGATATTCGGGCTCGTGGTGGTGTCGCCGAAGCTCTGGTTGTTGGTGTAGTAGGTCTGCTCCGCGGTCAGAGCGTTGCGGAGGGTCGACTGGACGGCTCGGGAGTTGGCCTGGTTGCGGGCCCCGAGAAATGTCGGGATGGCGATGGCCAACAGGATGGCGATGATCAGCACCACGACCATGAGCTCGATCAGGGTGAACCCCTGATCGTCCCGGTTTCGGCGCTGCTCGAGGGTTGACAGCATGTTTGGTTGACTGTCCCTTTCCGGTTCGGGGATATGACTGCGAGCTGCTGTTGATAGCCCTGTCGCTCCCCCGGCCCGGTGGGAGTGGGTGCCCCAGGCAGCCCGGCTGGCCCTCGTCCTTCGACGTCCGGCCCCGTGGCTTTGCGTCACCGCCTCTCGACGGTTTTGCTCTTTTCTCGAGCACTGCTCGCATCAGGTTCATCGGCGTGGTTGTCCGTTACCTGAGGCTCGACGGTCCCCGACGCCGGAAAATGGGCCTCAACCCCGAAATTGGGGCCACCGGACGCAGGCGGCCGCCCTCTCACGGGAGGCTGGAGGTGGTAGTGGTCGTCGTCCCCGCCGACCGGGCGACCGTCGTGGCGGTGGTGGTCGTGGTCGAGGGGGCCGGAATGGAGGGGGGATCGACCGGGACGGTGGACGTGGGTGCCGGCACCGTCGTAGTGGCTCCGCTGGACGTGGTCGGCCCGGTTCCGGCCGGCACCGGCGTATCAGCCGGGGGGCTGGTGTCGATCGGTGCCGTGGCGCCGGGGCCGGGTCGCCACCCGGGTGGGGGCTGAGTCTGTGACGGGACCGGCGCGGCGTTGGTCACCACCGGTGGGGCCGGCCGCTTGGCCGTCGGCGGCTGGTGCGGGGGCACCGGCGTTCCCGCGAAGTGCACCCGGCCGAAGCCGGCCAGATCGGACCACCAGATGGAGCTGACCCGGACCACGTCCCCGGTATGGGGCGCGTTGATCATCAGACCCGACCCGATGTAGATCCCGACGTGGTGGATGTCTGTGGTGCCGAAGAAGACCAGATCTCCCGGGAGCAGCTGTGAGAGCGGGACCGGGACGGTCCACGCGTCCTGATCGGCGGCCACCCGGGGGATGTCGACTCCCGCCTGGTGCCAGACGAACTGGGTGAGACCCGAGCAGTCGAAGGAGTCCGGACCGGTGGCCCCCCACACGTACGGTTTGCCCAGCTCGGCGAACGCCCATGTGAGGGCCACGCCGGTGGTGGGCACGGGAGCCGGTAGCGGCGCGGCGGGCGGGAAGTCCAGCCGGGAGCCGGAGAGCTCGGTTCTGGCCTGCTGGGCCAGCGTCAGCCGGTCACCGGCCAGCGCCGCCGCGGCCCCGGCCGCCGCCGACTGGACCTCGGCGCGCAGCCGGGCGACCTGGGCGGCCAGCGCGGCCAGATCCTGGGTCCGGCGGGACTCCTCGGTGACGGCCCGGCGCTGGGCGCTGGTGGCTGCGGCGCTGGTCCGCCGGTAGGCCGAGGCGGCATCGGCGCTGCGGACCAGGACCCCGTAGGGGGTGAAGGTCGATTCGGCGTAGGTCGCGGCGTAGGCCCCCGCCGGACCGGCGCCGGGGGCGGGGACCAGAGCCTGCGGTCCCGCCGTGTAGAGGTACACGACCGCCGATCTGACCGCGGCCTTCAGGTGGTCGTACCGCTGCTGGGCCGCATCCGCCGCCCGCCGCTGACTGTCGGCCTCCCGGGTGGCGGCGGCGGCGGCCGCCCGGGCCTGGGCCGCCCGCGCCGCGTCGTGGTCCAGTTGGGCCTGGGTGGCGGCCAGGTGGGCGAGGAGGGCGGACTGGTCCGAGCCGTGGGAGCTCAGATCCAGCGCCCTCGACAGCAGTTCGGTGGCCGGCACCCCGTCGGTGACGGCGGACGGGACGGGTGGGACGGCGGGCAGCGCCTGTTCCGGCGCTCCCGGGGGCGGTCCCCCGCCGGGGTCGGCCCCCGCTGGCGGGACGCTCCAGGCGGCGGCCTGTACCAGGAGGGCCACGGCGGCGCCCGCCAGGGCCCTCCCGGCCCATCGGCGCCGGCCGCCGGCGGGGACCGGGCGTCCGGCGCCGGCCGGGTACATGTGGTGCCGGTGTGTCAGCCGTTGTTCCCCACGAGCTTGATGATGTCGAACATCGGCATGTAGAGCGCGATCACCATGGAGCCGACGGCCCCTCCGAGCACCACGATCAGCAGGGGCTCCAGCAGCGAGGTGAGGGCGTCGACGGTGCGCTGCACCTCATCCTCGTAGAAGCGGGCCACCTTCTTGAGGAGGGAGTCCAGAGCGCCGGTCTCCTCCCCCACGGCCATCATCTGGCTCACCATCGGGGGGAAGACCGGGTGTTCCTGCAGGCCCCGGGTCAGCGGATCTCCCCGCTTGGCGCCCTCGGCGATGGCCTTGACGCCGTTGGCGACGACCGTGCTGCCGACGGTGTCGGCGGTGATCTCCAGCGACTCCAGCACCGGAACCCCCGATGACAGAAGGGTGGACAGGGTGGCGGAGAACCGGGCCATGGCGGTCTTGCGGACCAGGCCACCGAAGATCGGGACCCTGAGGATGGCCCGGTCGCGGGCGGTGCGCCCGGCGGGCGTCTTGGTCCAGCGCCGGTAGACGATCACCAGCGCCACCATCGCGGCGACGACGTAGGGGAACCCGTGGACGGCGATGTTGGATACGTCGATCAGTAGCAGGGTGGGGGCCGGGAGCTTGCCGCCCAGCGAGGCGTACATGCCTTTGAAGATGGGCACGATGAAGATCAGCATGGCCGCCAGGATGCAGAACACCAGGGCCAGGACCGCCACCGGGTAGGTCATGGCGCTGCGGATCTTGCCCCGCAACTCGACCTGCTTCTCGATGATCGAGGCCAGCTCCTCCAGGGTGCGGTCCAGGCTGCCGCCGGTCTCGCCGGCTCTCACCATCGACACGTAGAGCCCGTTGAACTGCTTGGGGTGCCGGCTCAGGGCCTGCGACAGGGACGAGCCCGATTCGATGTCGGTCTGCACGTGGCCGATGACGGTCTTGAAGCGGGCGTTGCTGGTCTGAGCCGACAGGATGGACAGGCTTCGTAGCAGTGTCAACCCGGAGTTGACCATGGTGGCGAACTGCCGGCTGAACACCGCGATCTCCTTCATCGAGACCCGGTTGCTCAGGTACGGGATGGTGATCTCCCGGCGTACGCCCGGCCCGGCCTTCTTGTCGATGGCGACGGGCACGTAGCCCATCTGGCGTAGCCGGTTGGCGACCAGGCTGGTGCTGTCCGCGTCGAGCGACCCGGTCAGGATCTTCCCTTCCTTGTCGCGGACCTTGTAGGCGTAGGTGGTGGACATCACCTCACCCCCGCCACGAGGCGACGCAGGTCGTCCTCGTTGTGGCACCGCTCGATGCCGGTCTCCAGCGTGATGGCCGATGAGCGGACCAGGTCGGCGAGGGACTGGTCCATGGTCTGCATCCCGTACTTACCGCCGGCCTGCATGGCGCTGTAGATCTGGTGGATCTTTCCCTCCCGTATCAGGTTGCGGATGGCCGGCGTGGCGATCAGCACCTCGCAGGCCACCACCCGGCCCCGCCCGGTGGCCCGGGGCAGCAGCTGCTGGGTGACCACCGCCTGCAGGGCGGCAGCCAGCTGGACCCGGATCTGCTGCTGCTGGTGGGCGGGGAACACGTCGATCACCCGGTCGATCGACTGGGGTGCGTCCTGGGTGTGCAGCGTGCCGAACACCAGGTGACCGGTCTCTGCCGCCGTCAGCGCGGTGGCGATGGTCTCCAGGTCGCGCATCTCGCCCACCAGGATGACGTCGGGGTCCTGGCGCAGCACGTGCTTCAGGGCGTTGGCGAAGGACTTGGTGTCCTCCCCCACCTCCCGCTGGTTGACCACCGACCGCTTGTGGGTGTGGACGAACTCGATGGGGTCCTCGACGGTCATGATGTGGTAGGCGTGCTTGCTGTTGACCACGTCGACCATCGAGGCCAGGGTGGTGGACTTGCCCGATCCGGTCGGACCGGTGACCAGCACCAGGCCTCTGGGCAGGTCGGCCAGGCTGGCCACCACCGCCGGGATGCCCAGCTTGTCGAGCGGGACGATCTTGTGCGGGATGGCCCGCAGGACGGCACCGACGGAATCGCGTTGCAGGAACACGTTGAGCCGGAACCGCCCCACGTGCGGCACCGGGTGCGAGGTGTCGAGCTCCTGGTGTTCCTCGAACTTCTCCCGCTGGCGCTGGGTCAGCACGGCGTAGACCATCCGCCGGATCTCGGACGGGGTGAGCACCTCCCGCTCGGGCATGGGCCGGATGTGGCCGTCGACGCGCATGCAGGGGGGCAGGCCGGCGCTCAGGTGGAGATCGGAGGCGCCGGCCTCGACCATCTCCACCAGAAGCTCGTTGAGATGCAGCTCGGTCTGCAGGGCCTCGGCTTCGGTGGCCGGCGTCCCGTCGGGGCCCGCAGCGGTGTGCTCGTCCACGCCGTAGAGCACCTCTATGGCGAGGGAGATGTCCCGTGGCGTGGCCGCCACCGGCTGCACCGCCCACCGGGTCTCCCCGGTGATCTCCTGCACCGCCGCCTGGTCCGTCGGGTCCTCCATGGCCACGACCAGCTCGTTGCCCTGGAGGCCCACGGCGACGGCCCGGAGCCGCTGGCACAGAGCCACCGGCAGCATCCCCCCGAGCATGGCCGGTATGGGCTGGGTCTCGGGGTCCCACACGGCCACGCCGATCTGATCGGCGACGGCCGCCATCAGGTCCCGCTCGGCGACCAGGCCGTCGGACGCCAGGATCTTGGTGAGAGGCACCCCCGTGTCCGATTCCCGGTTGAGGGCCTCCTCGAGCACGTCCCGGGACAGAACCTTGCGGGCGACCAGGAATTCCCCTATCGCCCTGGAAGTCGGAACCATAGGGTCACTTTCGGACGGGGCTCGTGCGGGCTGTAGGAAGTGGACCGCCCTTTCCGCAAGGTGCCAATCCGGTGCGGTTCAGGCGATGACCCGGAGCACTTCCTCGATGGATGTGGTGCCCTCGGCCACCTCCGCCAGCCCGGCCTGCCGCAGTGGCAGCATCCCCTGCGCCACCGCCAGCTTGCGGATCTCGTCGGTGTGGCCCCGCTCGACGATGACCCGCTCGATCTCCTCGCTGACCTGCAGGACCTCGTGCACGGCGAAGCGGCCGATGTACCCGGTCCCGGCGCAGGCGCCGCACCCGGTGGGCCGGTAGATCTTCAGGTCGGATGCCGTTCCGCCCAGGCGCTCGAAGTCCCATCCGATGGCGGCCAGCTCCGAGTACTCCGGCCGGTAGGCCTGCTTGCAGCGCTGGCAGAGGCGGCGGGCCAGCCGCTGGGCCACCACGCAGTCGATGGAGCTGCCAACCAGAAAAGGTTCCACCCCCATCTCCACCAGGCGGCTCGGCGTGGAGGAGGCGTCGTTGGTGTGGAGGGTGCTGAGGACCAGGTGGCCGGTGAGGGCCGCCTCGATGGCGATGACCGCCGTTTCCCGGTCCCGGATCTCGCCCACCAGGACCACGTCCGGATCGGATCTGAGGATGCTGCGCAGGGCCGCCGCGAAGGTCAGCCCGGCCTTGGCGTTCACCTGGACCTGGTTGATGCCCGGCAGCTGGTACTCGACCGGGTCCTCGACCGTGATCACGTTCCTGGATTCGTCGTTGACGATGTTGAGCGTGGCGTACAAGGTGGTCGACTTCCCCGACCCGGTGGGCCCGGTGACCAGGATGGTGCCGTACGGCTTGCGGTACGACTGCTCGTAGCGGGCCAGGTTCTCCGGCAGGAAGCCCAGGTCGGTGAGGTTCAGCAGCGCCGTGGACTTGTCCAGGACCCGCATGACGACCTTCTCGCCGTGCACGGTCGGCAGGGTGGCCACCCGCAGGTCCACGGAGCGACCGTTGATCACCGTGTTGATCCGCCCGTCCTGGGGCACGCGTCGCTCGGCGATGTTCAGGTCGGCCATCACCTTGAGGCGGCTGGTGATGCCGGACTGGATGTTCTTCGGTGGGCGCATCACCTCGTGCAGCACCCCGTCGATCCGGAACCGGACCCGGACGTCGGTCTCGGTGGGTTCGACGTGGATGTCCGAGGCCCGGTCGGCGATCCCCTGGGCGATCAGGAGGTTCACCAGCTTGACGATCGGGGAGTCCTCGATGACGTCCCGGACCTGGAGGGTGCTGATCTCCGGCTCGAAGGCGCTGGAGGCTTCCGCCGAGACGTTCTCAGCATCGGACATCACCCGGTGGTACTTGGTGATGGCCTCGGTGATGGACCGGCTGGTGGCCACCGCGATGCGCAGTTCGGCTGCGGTCACGGCGCGGATGTCGTCGATGGCGAACACGTTGGACGGGTCCGCCATGGCGACTATGAGCCGCCCGTTGGTCCAGCCGATCGGCAGCGCCAGGTACCGCCGGGCCATCGAATCGCTTATCAGGCGGGCCGCGGCGGCGTCGACGGGGTACTCGTCCAGGTCCACGTACTCGAGCTTGAGGTGCGCCGCGAGGGTGGCGACCAGATCGCTCTCGGTGACCAGCTGGTCCTCTATGAGGATCCGGGTCAGTCCGACGCCCCGGGTGGAGCGGGCCAGCAGGGCCCGCTCGAGGGCCTCCTCGGAGAGGAGGCTGCCGGCGACGAGGAGGGCGCCGAGCCTCTCATCCTCGCTCGGGCCTGCGGTCCCCGTGCCAGCCGCGTGTTCAGTGGCTGTCACGGTGAGGGTGGGCTAGTTCCTGACCGAGGACAGGAACTTGAGCAGCAGACCCCGGTTGATGGGCTCCTCGACGGGAGCCTGCTCGGCCTCGTCGCCGTCTGCACCGCTCTGGGTCTGGGCTTCTGAATCGTCTGCACTCTCCGCGGCGGGCACCGACTGGTCGTAGTCGGCCTTCCAGGTGTCGAAGGAGGCCAGCTCGTTGCGGGTCCAGGGGCCCCGGTCGGCCAGACCGTCGTAGGACTCCTGGGCCGGTACGGCGTCGTCGTAGCCGGCGGGGTCGGTCAGGGGAGAGGCGCTGGCCTCGTCGATGAGCGCCTGCAGGACCGCCCGCTTGTCGAAGCCGCCCTGGTCCGGGCCGGAGAAGCCGTGCAGCTCCCCGCCGACTTCGGGCTGGAACGGGTCATCCTCGGCGACCGGTGTGGCCTCGACCGACGGAACGGCGTGCTCCTCGGGGAGCCGGGGCTCCTGGTCGACCGGGACGGCGGCCAGCTCGGCCTCAGCCGGCTGGTCGGATTCGGGCCGGCCGGAGATGGCCTCCTCGCGCTCCGCTGCCTCGAAGACCGGCTCGTCGAAGACCGGCTCGTCGGCGACCGGCTGGTCAGCGGCCGGCTGGTCGAAGGGCGAGGCTGTCGGGACGAGCGGCGGCTCGTAGGAGTCGGTGGCATCGGACTCCGCCAGGCCGAACTGGCTCACCCGTAGCGAGGCCACCCCGAGGCTCTCGAGGGCGGACGCCGCCCACGCACCGCGGAAATCGACGGCCGGCGGATCGGCTTCGTCCAGCTCGGCCGGGGCGGGGGCGACGGTGTCCTCGGGCGTGGCCGCCGGTGCCTCGGCATCGGCCGGCTCGGTCACCGTGGCCAGCGACGACTGCACCAGCTCCTTGATCTTGCGGCATCCCTCGAACTCCCCCAGGCTGCGGGCGGCGAGCAGGTCGGCCACGGTGCAGCCACCGGCGATCCCCACGACCATGGACCAGCTGTCCCGGTCCATGGAGACCCGGTCGTCGGGATGGTCGGCCACCAGCGACACCCGGTGGCGGAGCGACGGGACCACCTCCACGATCTCCGACCATTCCGCCAGGCGCCCCTGGGCCTGGCCGAGCGCTTCGGCCAGCTGGCTCACCGACGGGTCGGGCCGGTCGAGCTCGGGCTGGGCGGCGCCGGCGGTGAAGCCGAATTCCCCCTCGCCGATGCGCAGGAGCTGGAACAGGGCGTCGACCACGTCGGTGCTGCCGGCCACGTCGAAGCCGCTGAGACTCCCGTTGTCGAACCAGAGCCGGCCGGTTGTGCCGGCACCCTCCACGGACAGCTCGCCGCTCTTCCCGGTTCCCGAGAGGAAGTCGAGAACCTCGGGCAGAGCCACGGTCTGCAGTGAGCCTTTGAGAGACACGGGAACCTCCGATGACGATCTTGTTCTCCTATCGGTGTGGCGGGGAACAAGCTTGACGGGCGTAGACGAAGAATCCGCAGCAAATCGGGAACCGGCCGGATCAAACCGACCTTTCCCTGCGGTTGCCGCCGGCCGGTGGGCTACGGCGCCACCGGGGGTGGTGTTCTCCGAACGTGCTTGTAGACCCACAGCTCGCTGGACCCTGTGACCAGCTCGAAATCGCGGGAGAACCAGGCTCTCAGCTGGGGGGTCCAGGGGATGTAGCTGCTGGTCTTGGCCACCTGGACGACCCAGTCGGCCTGGCTCAGCCACCGGCCCCAGCGGTTGACGAAGGCGGCCGGGAACGGTCCCACGTACGGCCCGGTGAACGGGGTTCTGCCGATACTGGCGGTGGGCGGCTCGTGGGCCGGCCCCTCGGCCAGCCACGTGCCGAACGCATCCACCATCTTCGGGCAGTGGGCCGGTTGCCGGTCGAACAGGTCGGCGGCCACGGTGACCACGGCATCGTCGGTGACCACGCAGGTGTGAGGGGGGACGAACAGGTTCAGCACCGCCCCGCTGCGGGCCGCCGTCAGGTTGCGCTCGGCGTAGCCGGCCTGCTCGGTCAGCGAGAACGCCGCCACGGCCAGCAGGACGGCGGCCGCCGCGGCCCGGCGCCGGCGCAGGCCGGGCCCGGGTCGGGGCTGCGGCCTCAACCCGGTGCACACTCCGACCACCAGCACCACGAACGCCGCCGGGAAGTACACGTAGTGGGCGTACACGTCGTTGGGCACCCACATGGCGGCGATGGCGGCGCCGCAGCACAGTACGACGGCCACATCGGCGGGGAGCAGGTCGCGGCGGTGCAGCAGCAGGCTGGCCGCTGCCATCACGGTGAAGCAGGCGGCCGCCGCCCCGGCCAGCCACACCGCCGCCGGCAGGGTCAGGGCCGGGAAGCCGGACACCACCCACACCCGCTTGGCGAATGACAGGACCGCCGAGCCGGTGGAGACCCGGTTGAACTGGTCGATCAGCACGTCCCGCACGAAGGCGCCCGGGGCCAGCGCCAGGAACGGCAGGCACACGGCCCCCAGCCCCACCGTGCAACCGGCCAGGAACGGGACCAGCGCCGACCTGATCCGTTTCAGGCACACCACGGCCAGGCTGGCGGCGATGAGGCCGGCCCAGATCTTCACTGAGCCCGCCATCCCGATGGCCATCCCGCCCAGGAGGACCCGCCGGGGCGGGGCCAGCCGGCCCTGGTGGAACATCAGGACCAGACCGAGCAGGCAGAAGAACACCAGGTACGGTTCCAGCAGAAGGGTGGAGTCGGCGGCCGGGGCCATCGGGAAGCAGGCCAGGCCGGCGGCGGCGACCACCGCGGCCCGAACGCCGCGGTGGCGGACGGCCAGAGCGGCGAGGACCACGTTGGCGGCGGCGACCAGCGCCGTCAGGTCGCGGGCCAGGGCCAGGGAGGTGTCCGAGCCGAAGACGCTCCCCAGGGCGGCCAGGGGGGCCATCAGGACCACGATGCCGGGGGGATGGACGACCACGAAGTCCCGGTAGGGCACCGCACCGTGCACCAGGCGCAGCGCCGCCCCCAGGTAC
>DASSZD010000191.1:0-7717 GCA_035702985.1 Acidimicrobiales bacterium | reverse complement strand
GGCGGTCGTACTCGGCCACGGCCAACAGGAACTCGCAGGTCGCAGCCGCGACCTTGGCCGCCAGCGAGCACAGCTCGACCTCGAGCCGCTCGATCGGCCAGTCGGACAACACGCCGTTGCTCATCATGGGCTGAATTTTATCGAACATACGTTCGTTGGCATAGAAATTCCGAGGAAAACTCGCCGCTCCTCTCTATCTGCCAAGACGGAGCCGGTCAGTACGCGCTCCGTGATCGCTCGGATAGCGCTGGACCTGGGCCTGGAAGCCAGGCGCCGCATGTCGCGACCCCAGCGAGTCCGACCAGCTACTCCGGTCCCTGGTACCCGAGTGCGGGCGCCCGTTCGACGAACGGTGGCGTCCCATGGTCTGCCCGGTCACCATCACCCTCGCCGTCCCATTGGCGACCACGACCACTGGCTCAAACCGAATCCCTTGGTGGATGGCCTCAGCCGTCCGGCCAAAAGGCCGCCGCTGCAACGGGGAGTGGCCAGGGGGCCGACGTCTCTTTCAGTCACCGATCTGATCCGGACCGGGATAGCAACGCTCGGGGAGATCGAGCAAGGCTGGCATTGAGCTCCTGTCGAGCGGGGAACAGGGCCTCGGCTGGCGGGCCCGTCCCAGGATGACCCCGGCGGGATGCACACTCGGGCTGCCCTTCCCCGGGCGGTTCCGACACGGACGAGGGTGGTCGGGGGACGTTGCGGCAGCACCGGGCGATTCCGCGGAAGCGCTCTTGGCGGATCCCCGCAGCCACTCAGGGTTTTGGCTCACCTGGAACCGCCGGATCGACGGAGAGGGAACGACCCGCCCGGTACTTCGTTCCTGCACGCTCCCGGCCAGGACCGGGAGGCGAACATACCTCCCGGCGGACCCGCCTCGGTGAACCTGCAGGGGCCAGCATCCGGATCACGCTCGGGGCCGCCCCGGGCCGGCAGGACGTATCCGGTGTCGCTCCATCCGGTCCCGGGACCGGGGCAAGGACACTGGGATAGCGGCCCACTCCGCCCTCCCGGCCACCGAGCGCGGACGATTGAGATGGCGATCGACGATCGCCAGGACACCGCCCGGTACCGACGGATACGCCGCCGTGCTGCCTCTCGACCCCCGGTCTTCATCCCCGTCCGCCGGTCCATGGGACGACTTTCCATCGCTGCACGAGGCAGCTCCAGTGGCGGCACCCCTACCGGGGCGACGGCCGCCGTGCAGCCCGGGGATCCGGGCGAGGCAGATCGCCGGCGGAGCGCGCCCGAACGAACTGTTCCTGGAAAATCGTAGACGGCGGTCGCAGCGGGAGAGGAGGCCGAACCGGCCACCGGCACCGCTGTCCTCTACGTTCAGCCACCCCGAGAGGGGGAGTCCCACGGCGCCGGCTTGGTCAGCGGCCGGCAAGCCCGCCTCGCGGCAGCCCAGGTGCTCAGGACCGACCCCCCTGGCCCGTCCCGGAGGCCGGCCCTGGCCGCCCCCCGGAGCGCAAAGGGCGGCCGGAGTGGAATGAGGGAACGATCGTCCCAAATCTGCCCCGCCGCTGTGACTACCCATGAGTACCCGCACTTCCCCCGCTTAGGGGCCGTCGCCGCCCGTGGAACAGCCTGTCCAGACCGGACCGCCCCGCGTGTGCCCAGATCCGGGCCCCAGGCGCCCGTGGTGGCTGGCCCGACGTGGACAACATCCGCCGCCCGGCCGACATTTGCACCTACGTGAACCGAGTCCGTTTCACGTGAAACGGACTGCTGGCCGCCCATCCCTCCGTTTCACGTGAAACGCCGAACGAGAGATAAGCCGCAGGGTGCTTGATTTGGAAAGCCCGGAGGCCAATGATGGAGCCTCATGACTGAGCCCGACGAGAACCAGGACCGGGCCAAGTCGATATTCGACAAGCTCCGCGCCAATCGACACAGCCGGGACACCAACAACGGGTCGGCCCGCGACATCCCGAACGCGGCGACCGGAACCAGCGGAGGCGGGGAAGACCATCAGGCCGCCGCCCACGAACACGCCGCCCCTCCGGATGCCTCTTGGCCCACCGCCGAGACACCCGCCGCCTCGGCCCCCACTCCCACCCCGGTGACTGCCCGCGACGATCGGGAAGTGTTCGACCCCGGGGCGACAGCGCCAGCCGAGCGGCCGCTCACGGCTTACCCGCCCCCTCCGCCTCCATTCCCACCGCCACCTCGGAGCGGGGACGGCTGGGGCCCGGCCGCCGAGCGCCCCAACCGCGGCGGTCCGCCCGCCCCGGCGGCGCCGCCCCCACCCCCGTCCACACGTGTCGGGGTAGGGGAGGAGCACCTTCCGGGGACGTCGCCGTTCGCCGAGCAGATCGGCACCGAACTGCAGTCCATACCGACGCTCGAGCCAGTGGCCGAGGTGGCATCCGGTCTCCACCCCGGGGCCAGCAGCCATCCGCTTCCCCGCTGCCTGGCAGTCGCCAACCAGAAGGGCGGGGTGGGCAAGACCACCACCACCGTGAACCTGGGAGCCGCCCTGGCCGAGCTGGGCTACCGGGTGCTGGTGGTCGACCTTGACCCCCAGGGCAACGCCACCACCGGCCTGGGGGTCAACGCCCGCAACCTGGATTCCAGCGTGTACGACGTCATCCTCCATGACGTGCCCATCGAGGACACCATCGAGCCGACGTCCATGCGCAACCTGTTCATCGTCCCTGCCACCATTGACCTGGCCGGGGCGGAGATCGAGCTGGTCCCGGTGTTCAGCCGGGAGCTCCGCCTGCGCCGGGCCCTGGAGACGGTCGAGGCCGATTTCGACTTCGTGCTCATCGACTGCCCGCCATCGTTGGGGCTGCTGACGGTCAACGCCCTGGCCGCGGCGGGCGAGGTGCTGGTACCGATCCAGTGTGAGTACTACGCCCTGGAAGGTCTGGGCCAGCTGCTGCGCAATGTCAACCTGGTGCAGTCGAACCTCAACAACCGGCTCGAGGTGAGCACCATCGTTCTCACCATGTACGACGCCCGCACCAAGCTGGCCGAGCAGGTGGCCGGCGAGGTGCGCGAACACTTCGGAGCCCGGGTGTGCCGCAACGTTGTACCCCGCACCGTCCGGCTGTCGGAGGCGCCCTCATTCGGGCAACCGGTCACCACATTCGATTCTTCGTCCAGGGGAGCCATCGCATACCGCGAACTGGCCAAGGAGGTGAGCGGTGGCGCGCCGCAGCGGATTAGGTAAGGGCCTGGGTGCTCTGATCCCGACAGAGGTCACCGGGGACCGGAGTTCCGCGCTCGTGGATATCCCGGTGTCGGGCATCGAGCCCAACCAGCACCAGCCTCGGCAGGCCTTCGACGAGGAGGCCCTGGCGGCGCTGACCGCCTCCATCAGGGAGGTGGGAGTACTCCAGCCGGTCCTGGTCCGTGAGACCGACGAGGGGCGTTACGAGTTGATCGCCGGTGAGCGCCGGTGGCGGGCCGCCAAGCGGGCCGGCCTGCAGACGGTACCCGCCATCGTTCGTACCGTCTCCGATCTGGGCCGGGTGGAGCACGCCCTCATCGAGAACCTGCACCGCCAGGATCTCAACCCCCTAGAGGAGGCGGCCGCCTACCAGCAGCTCATCGAGGACTTCGGACTGACCCATGAGCAGCTCTCGTCCCGGGTCGGCAAGAGCCGGGCCGCCATCACCAACACCCTCCGCCTGTTCCAGCTGCCGCCGACGGTGCAGAAACTGGTGAGCGACGGTCAGCTCAGCGCCGGTCACGCCCGTGCCCTCCTCGGCACACCCGACCGGGCGTTCCAGGAGGCATTGGCCCGACGGGCGGTGGCCGAGCAGCTCTCGGTGCGGGCGGTCGAGGACGCCGTCAAGGAACGCAATGAGCTGGGCGGGGCCGATCGCGAGCGTATGGCCCGCCAGACCAAACTGCGGCCTCCGGGGATCCTGGAGCTGGAGGAGCTCCTGTCGGCCCACCTGGACACCCGGGTAAAGGTCCAACTCGGGACCAAACGGGGCAAGGTGACCATCGACTTCGGTTCGCTGGAGGACCTCGAACGCATCTACCGGGCCATGACCGAGCCTCCGGAAGGCTGAAAGGCGCTCAGCCGCGGGCCCGAAGGCGCTCCAGTCTCGAGCGCGACCTGAGGTTCTTCTCGGCTCTATCTCTTCCACAGACTGTGGTTAAGTCTGTGGATATCGTCAGTTTGATGGGCAGAACCTGGGTGCTACACAGCTGGTCGCATGGCCCTCGAGGTGCCATTACCCACTCGAGGTGCTTTTTACCCAGCTGAACGGGCGAATTTCGGGGGCGGCCCGGACCGTTTGGAGGTCGAATCAGGACCGCATGTGTCCTAACCGCACGCGGGCGGGCGGGTAGATCTCTCAGTGAGCGGACCGAGCCATCCAGGGACCGGCTGGGTCCAGACGTGGCACCGCCCGCCTGGGCAGGTGGTCCCACCGGGAGGCTCCGACCGCAGCACGACGGACGCCAACGAGGAGAGAAGAGGACCTGATGCACGCGCGCACATCTCGGCTGGGGGCCACGGTGGTAGGTCTGGGGGTGGCAGCGGCATTAGGGGCCGGCGGAATCGCCTTCGGCGCCGGAACGGCCAGCGCCTCGCCGACCGCCGCGCCCGGCTCGATGCCGGCCGCCGTACTGACCACCCCCGCCGAGGCAACGGCCGCGGACGCGGCACCCGTGCGGACACCCGCTACGCTCGAAGCGCCGTCTATCGGGGCCTGCATGCCAGGGGCCATTGTGGGCTCGGCGGCCTCACCGATGATCCACCACCCCAGCCAGGTGCTGCGCTCCCGCAACGGCTACGACCTGCACCGCACCAGCGGATCCACCATGGGCCAGAGCGGCAACAGCGGCCCCGGCACCGGCGGACTACGGCCGGTCGGCTCACCCAGCTGGCACTACAGCCCGTGGACGACCTACAGCGCCGGCTGCCCCGGCGGGCACGGCAGCCACGCCTGACCGCCGGGTGGCGGGCGCCGGGTGGCGGGCGCCGGGTGGGGGCGCCGGGTGGCGGGTGGCGGGCGCCGGCGACACGGCACACCGGCGGGGTGCCTGGTGGAGCGAACCTGGGGTGCGAGGGCACAAGTGAAAGCGCCGGGGCCCGTGGGCCCCGGCGCTCTATTCCAACATCTCGAAAGGGGATCGGGCTGCGATCAGAGGTAGGGGTGCAGCTCCTGGAGGAGTTGGCCCTTGCCCTTGGCGCCGACGATGCGCACCTGCGGCTCGCCATCCTTGAACAGGATCATGGTGGGGATGCTCATGACCTCGAAGCGGCGGGCCAGCTCCAGGTTCTCGTCGATGTTGATCTTGCCGACCTTCAGCCTGCCGGCCTGCTCGGTGGCGATCTCCTCGAGGATGGGAGCGACCATCTTGCACGGTCCGCACCACTCCGCCCAGAAATCGACCAGGACCGGTTCAGACGCAGCCTTGATCTCCTCGTCGAACGTCTGGTCCGTGAGGGTCAACTCGGGTTGAGCCACTTACATCGCCTTCCTTCGTTGCTGCCGGGATCCTCCCGGGCTTCCAAATACACAACCCGGAAATCGGGCTGCCCATTCCGCGACCAGATCAGCTGGCCGACGCCTCCAGCCACCGCTCCGCATCGATGGCGGCCATGCAGCCGCTCCCGGCCGCGGTGATGGCCTGGCGGTAGGTGTGGTCCTGCACGTCGCCGGCGGCGAACACCCCCGGGATGTTGGTGGCGGTGGAGCCGGGGGCGGTGCGCAGGTAACCGGTCTCGTCCATGTCCAGCTGCCCGTCGAACAGAGCCGTGTTGGGGACGTGGCCGATGGCCACGAACACCCCGCTCACCGGCAGGACGGACTCCTCCCCGGTCACCACGTTGCGCAGCTGCAGCCCCTCGACCTTGCTCTCGCCGACGATGTCGGTGACCACCGAATCCCACACGAAGCGGATCTTGGGGTTCTTGAACGCCCGGTCCTGCATGATCTTGCTGGCCCGCAGTTCCTTGCGGCGGTGCACCACGGTGACGGTCTCACCGAACTTGGTCAGGAATATGGCCTCCTCCAGCGCCGAGTCCCCGCCGCCGATCACGGCTATGTCCTGACCCCGGAAGAAGAACCCGTCGCAGGTGGCGCAGGTCGACAGACCCCGGCTGAGCAGCCGCTCCTCGGCCGGCAGGCCCAGCATCAGGCTTCTGGCCCCGGTGGAGACGATCACCGACCGGGCCTGGTACTCGACGCTCTCGCCGGTGGACGGGTCGGACGCCCACACCCGGAACGGCCGGGCCGCGAAGTCCACCCGCTGCACCTTGGTGGTCAGGAACTCGGCACCGAAGCGCTCCGCCTGGGCCCGCATGTTGCCCATCAGCTGCGGGCCGGCCAGGCCCTCGACGAAGCCGGGGAAGTTCTCGATGTCGGTGGTGAGCATCAGCTGGCCGCCGGGCTGGTCGCTGGTCGAGGAGGGCTCACCCTCGATCACCAGCGGGGCCAGGTTGGCCCGGGCCGTGTAGATGGCCGCGGTCAGACCGGCCGGCCCGGAACCGATTATCAGTACGTCGCGGATGGGGGCACCGCCGCTGTTGGTCATCAGCGCTTCTCCTACTGGGTTCAGGCGCTCTTGGGGCGCCTCTTCCGCCATAAGAACGTTCCGAGGGCGAGCAATATTGCCGAAGCGCCGGCATCCACGATCCAGACCCGCCGGCCGACGGGGTGCACCGGCAGGTACACCACCACCAGGCGGACCAGGGCGATCATGAACAGGATGAACAGGGCAGTGCCCAGCACGGCCAGCACCGCTCCGTAGACGATGCCCTCGGCGGCCAGGATGGCCGGGACGGTGGTCTTGTCCCGGACGGTCGCCACCGCCGTCTCGATGCGGGCGGCAACCTGCGCTGGCCACTCCTGGTCGGGGGTGGCCGGCCCGGACGGCGAGGGGGTGGCCGGCCCGGACGGCGAGGGGGTGGTCGACATGCTGAGAGCCTACCCAGCTATGGCCCCGCGCTTCGATCTCGGCCGATCCGGGGGTTACCGGCGATCCGGGAACTACGGGCGGAATGCCGGGAAGGTGAAGGCGGCGGCCCGGGCTACCGGACGGCCAGCTCGGCCACCTTGATGGTGTCGGCCGGGCCCAGGTCGGTGATCCACAGCATCACGTAGCGGCCGTGCCGGCCGGACAGGCTGAGCTCCGTGCTCCCGCTGATGCCCGACTTGGTGGCGGTGGGCGAGCCCCAGTCCGACAGCGGCTGGCCCACCCCCACGTCGTGGCTGGACACGTAGGCCGACCCCGCCCAACCGGTGGTGGGGGAGGTGACGCTGAGCGAGTGCAGGCCCGATGACGAGCCCAGGTCGATGACCAGTCCGATCCCCGGGTACAGGTTCCCGAACCGGGGGTTGGTGTACACCTCGCTCTGCCAGTAGGTGGCCGGGTTGCCGTCGAAGGTGAGCGGGGTCTCGTTCGGGTTGTCCAGGCTGTGCCCGGTGACGCTCAGATACACACTGACGCGGGCGATGTGCCGGGCCGGGCCGGTGCCGCCCGAGGCGGTGGTCGGCTGGGTCGGGTTGCCGGCCGATCCCGGGTGCGACCCGGAGGTCAGGAGACCGGCGGCCACCAGCGCCCCGATGATCACCAGGCCCAGCACCACCAGGCCTACCCGCCGCTCGGTGCGGTGGTTGCGCCGGGGCGCCGGGGCGGCGTCGAACTCGTCGGTGTGGGGCCCGCCGGCCGGCGGGAACGGGGGAGCGGACCGGTACGGGTCCGGGCCGGCCGGGACCCAGCCGGCGGGGGCGGCCCGTACCGC
>DASSZD010000033.1:0-9477 GCA_035702985.1 Acidimicrobiales bacterium | reverse complement strand
GTGAAGGCGTCCACCCGCAGGCTGGGCAGGCTCACCGACACCTGACCCCGGCAGGCCGGGTCGTCGATGATGCCGCTGACGGTGGAGTTGATCCCGGAGAAGTCGGCGCTCGACAGCGACGTCAGGCTGACCTCGTCGTAGCCGGTGCGGGCCAGGCCCTCCGACGCCATCTGGAGCACCTGGGCCGCCGGGCGCTCCCGCACCGGCCGGGTGATCATCCCGGCCTGGCAGAACCGGCATCCCCGGGTGCAGCCCCGGAAGATCTCCACGTTGAGCCGGTCGTGCACCACCTCGGTCATGGGCACCAGCTGGTGGCGGGGGTAGGGCCACGACGCCAGGTCGGCGATGGTCCGCTTCTCCACCCGGTCGGGCACCTCGGGGTGGAGCGGGGTGATGGCCTTGATGTCGGGACCTTCGTATTCGACCTGGTAGCAGGACGGGACGTACACCCCGGCGATACCGGCCAGGTCCCGCAGGAGGCGCTGGCGGGAGCCCGGGGTCCGCCCCCCGGCCTTCCATTCCCGCACCGCGTCGGTGATCTCCCCCACCACCTCTTCGCCGTCGCCGATGACGAAGGCGTCCACGAAGTCGGCGACCGGTTCGGGGTTGAAGGTGCAGTGGCCGCCGGCCACCACGATGGGGTGCTCCGGGCCGCGCTCGGCCGAGCGGACCGGCACCCCGGCCAGGTCCACCATGTTGAGCAGGTTGGTGTAGACCAGCTCCGCCGACAGGTTGAACGCCAGGACGTCGAAGCGGCCGGCCGGTTCGTGACTGTCGACCGAGAACAGCGGCAGCCCCCGCCGGCGCAACTCCTGCTCCATGTCCCCCCACGGGGCGTAGGAGCGCTCGGCCCGGGCGTCGTCGCGCTCGTTGAGGATCTCGTAGAGGATCTGCAGCCCCTGGTTGGGCAGGCCCACCTCGTAGGCGTCGGGGTACATGAGCAGCCACCCCACCCGGCCGGTCAGGGGACCGGGGGCCACCGCCCCGTCCTCGCACCCGATGTAGCGCGCCGGCTTGGAAACCCGGGCCAGGAGCGGTTCGATCTGGGGCCAGAGGGACGTCATGTCCCTTGCCAGTCTAGACGGGGGTGGGCGCCCGGCCGGGACCGGTCCGCACCGACGGTCAGGTGAACCGGCGCATCCGGACGCTCAGGACCAGCCCCAGGCCGGCGAAGGTGGCCAGGACGGCGGAGCCGCCGTAGCTCATCAGCGGCAGCGGGATTCCAGCCACCGGCATTATCCCCAATGCCATCCCGATGTTCTCGAACACCTGGAACATGATCATGGCCAGCACCCCGACGCACACCAGGGTCCCGAACGAGTCCCGGGCCAGCCGGGCGGCGCCCCAGGTCCGCCACACCACCAGCAGGAACAGCAGCAGCAGCACCGCCGAACCGGCCAGGCCCAGCTGCTCGCCCACCGCGGTGAATATGAAGTCGGTGCGCTGCTCGGGCACGTACGAGAGGTTGGTCTGGGTGCCCTTGAACAGCCCCTGGCCGGTGATGCCGCCGTTGCTGACCGCGATCTTCGACTCGGCCACGTTGTACTCGGTCGCCCCGGCCTGGGTGCGCAGCAGGGCCAGGTTGGGCTGGTCGGGGGCGTTGATGAACGATGTCAGCCGGGCCTGCTGGTAGGCCTTGAGCACCCCGAAGTGCACCACGGCCACGGCGATGACCACCACCAGCAGGCCGAGGAGGCCGAGATGGCGGCCCGACGCCCCGCCGATCAGCAGGACGGCCACCAGCACGGCGGCCAGCACCAGGGCGCTGCCCAGGTCCGGCTGCTTGTAGATGAGCACGAACGGGACGCCCGACAGCACCAGCACCACCGCCAGCGACTTCCCCGACAGCCGGCCCCGGGCGGCGGCGCAGTACGCCGCCAGGGCGATGATGAGGCCGATCTTGGCGAACTCGGACGGCTCCATCTGGTAGCTGCCGAACTGGAACCAGGCCTGGGCCCCCTTGCTCTTGTGGCCCACCACGTACACGGCGACCAGCATGAGGATGCAGAAGCCGTAGATGAGGACGGCCCAGTCCCGCCACCTGCGGTAGTCGATGGCCGCCACCGCCACCATCACCACCAGGCCGATGACCATGAAGATGGCCTGCTTCTTCAAGAAGTAGGTGGGGCTGACCCCGGCGGCCTGCAGCTGGTCCCTGGTGGCGCTGTACACCATGACGCACCCGAAGGCGCCGATCAGCACGGCGGCCAGCACCAGGACCACGTCGAAGTGGCGCCATATGCCCGGCATGCGGGGCTGGCGCCGGGCCGAGGCCCCCGGGGCGGGCAGGTCCGACTTGAGCATCAGCTCCTACCTACCAGGTCCGGCCGGCCCAGTCCGGTCATCAGTTCTGGCCGCCCGAGCCGCCCGACGTGTACGACACCGGCTGCGGCGGGAAATGGAACAGGGCGTCGTAGATCTCCCGCACCACCGGGGCGGCCACCGCCGAGCCGTACCCGGAGTCCTCCATGAAGGCGTCCACCACGTACTGCGGGTGGCTGACCGGGGCGAACGAGGTGAACACCGAGGTGGCCTGCCGGGGGGCGTTCACCTGGGCGGTACCGGTCTTGCCGGCTATCCCCACGCCGGCCAGCGGGGTGCCGGCGAACACGTTGTAGGCGGTGCCCTTGGGGTTGTTGACCACTCCCTCGAAACCGGCCAGCAGGGCGGAGCGCCACTCCGGTTGGAGACCGATGTTGGTGACCGGCTTGGGGGCGAAGGCGGTGGTCACCTGGCCGGCGGCGGTCTGGGCGTCCTGGACCAGCTGGGGCACGTAGCGGGTGCCCCCGTTGGCGAAGGTGGCGTAGGCGTTGGCCAGCTGGAGCGGGGTGACCAGCAGCTCGTCCTGGCCGATGGCCAGCTGGTCGCTGTTGCCCGGGTACCACTGGGACTCGGTGAAGATGTTCGGGTGCTGCTGGTGGTCCTTCAGGTATGACGCCGGGGTCGGCACCTTCCCCGGCGCCTCGTTGGGCAGGGCCAGTCCGCTCGGGGATCCGAAGCCGTACTCCCTGGCCACGTTCTGCAGGGCCTCATCGCCGTACTGGTTGCGCCCGTACCAGAGCTTCAGGCCCACGCTGTTGAAATACAGGTCGCTCGACACGGTGATGGCCTGGGCCAGGTCGATGGGGCCGTAGGCCTCGAAGTTGTCGTTGTGGGCCGGGAAGGTGCCGATCTGGAGCCGGCCGGTGTCGTCGAAGATGCTGTAGGGGGTGATGAGCCCGTACTTGAGCCCGGCGGTGCCGGTGACCAGCTTGAACGTCGACCCGGGGGCGTACTGGCCCTGGATGCTCCGGTCCAGCAGCGGGTCGGAGGGGTTGTTGAGGAGGTTCTTGTAGTTGGCGTCGCTGATGCCCCCGACGAACTGCTCCGGGTCGTAGGTCGGGTCGGTGGCCAGGGCCAGGATCTGGCCCGTGTTGGGGTCCTCCACCACCGCCGAGCCGGCCGGGGCCTGGAAGTCGCGGCGGGTCACGGTGTCGAAGGTGTGGCGGGCTGCGGCCAGCCCCTGGGCCAGCGCCTGCTGGGCCACCACCTGCAGGTTCCCGTCGATGGTCAGCTTGAGGTCGTGGCCGGGGCTGGGCTGGGTGGTGCCGAGGGTGTCGAGCACCCGCCCGCTCGAGTCGACCTGGACCCGCTCCACCCCGGGGGAGCCCCGCAGGTACTTCTCGTAGGTCGCCTCGATGCCGGCCAGGCCGATCTGGTCGCCCGCCTGGTAGCCCTGGCCCTTGAGCTTGGCCAGCTCCGCCGAGTTGATCTGGCCCACGTAGCCGACGATGTTGGCGGCGGCCTTGCCCATGGGGCTGTAGGTGCGCACCGACATGGACGTGGCCCTGACCCCGGGGAAGAGATCCTGGTTCTCCTGGATGTAGAGGATCTGCTGCGGGGTGGCGTCGGGCATGACCGGGACCGGGGCGTAGGGGCTGTACTGCAGGTTGTTGATGGCCTGTCGCAGCTGCTTGTCGGTCATGCCCAGCAGGGGGGCCAGGCGGGCCACCATGTCCGGCGCCTGGGTGGCCTGCTGGCGGTCCACCTCGATGACCGGCTCGTTGACGTTGCCGACCAGCACGTTCCCGTTGCGGTCCAGGATCCGGCCGCGCGGCGCCTGGACGTAGATCAGCCTCACCCCGTTGTCGGCGGCCACGGCCTGCGCCTTGGGGGCGTTGATCACCTGCAGGAACCACAGCCGGGCGAACAGGGCGCCGAACAGGCACGCCACCACCACGATGAGGATGGCCAGCCGGAGGCGCAGCGACGGCTGCTCGGGGCCGGTCACTTGGTGGGCACCACCCCGGTCCGGGACGACGGCCCGATGGGGGCGCCCAGCCGGTCGGCCCCGACCGACCCCCGGGCCGCCCAGGCGTAGATGTAGCCGAACGGCAGGGACAGCACCGCGCTCCACAGGGATTCGACGACCATCACCCGGATGAGCCACGACCGCCCGCCGCCCATCAGCTGGGTCTGGCCCAGCACGTCACCGGCGGCCACGAACAGCAGAACCGCCCCGGCCGTGCCGACCAGGGCGGTGATCGGGACCAGCAGCTTGCGTTCCTGCAGGACCGACGCCCGCAGGGCGCCGACGGCCGCCCCCACCAGGCAGTAGGTCAGGGCCGACAAGCCGACCGGGGTGGAGGTGAGGAACATGTCGGTGAGCAGCCCGGCCCAGAACCCGACCCACGCCCCCGACTCCGCCCCGCCGGTCAGCCCGGCGCAGATCACCCCGATCACCATGAGGTCCGGGGCCACCCCCGCCACCCGCATGTCGGTCCCCAGGGCGGTCTGGATGACGATGGCCACCACCAGGAACAGGGCGATGCGCAGCCGGGCGGTCAGGACCGGGTTCATGCCGGGGACCAGAGCAGGACCTGTAGGTAGGAGAGCCTGGTCGGGTTGACCAGCGGGGCCAGCTCGATGGTGGGTTCGGCCGCTCCCGGCGGGGTCGAGACCTTGGAGACCTTGCCCACCGGGATGCCCTTGGGGAATTTTTCCAGGGACAGGCCGGTGGTGACGACCGTGTCCCCCACCTTCATGACCGGGGCCGGGAGCTTGGTGGAGTCGATGGTGACGCGCATGGGCTCGAACCGGCCCTGCCCCGACGCCGAGGCCACGTTGCCGCCCTGCAGGCCCACCCCCACCGCGAAGCTGGGATCGGTCAGCAGCCGCACGGTGGCGGTGTGGGACGTGGCGGCCAGCACCGTGCCCACCAGCCCGCCGGCGGCGACCACCGGCTGGCCGGCGGCGATCCCGCTGGCGGTGCCCTTGTTGATGGTCAGCGAGTTGTCGAAGTTCGAGAACCCCTGGTCGATGATCTGGACCGCCACGGTGGGGATGGACCCGACGAAGGGCAGGTTCATCTCCTGCAGCAGCTGCTTGTACTGCTGCTCGGCGGCCGACGAGCTGACCGCCTGGCTCTGCAGGCCGGCCACCTCCTGGCGCAGCTTCTGGTTCTCGGCCCGCAGCGACCCGTAGTCGATGGCCCCGGTCAGGAAGTTGCCGATGGGGGCCAGGGCGGCGTGGGTGGCCCGCTGCAGCGGCGAGAAGGCGTCGGACACCGCCCCCCGCACCGAGGTCAGCGCCCCGCTGCCGTTGCTGCGGGCGTCGATGGTGATGAGCGTGAGGGCGGCGAGCACCAGCACCGCCAGGACGTTGCGGGTGCGCGAGGAACGGCGGTAGACAGCCACGAAGGCGGGGGACCTCCGGCTAGTGACTCTGCGACGACATCAGCACGCCCTTGAGCACGTCGAACTCCTCGAGGCACTGTCCGCTGCCCACGGCGACGGAGTGCAGGGGGTTGTCGGCGATCACGATGGGCATCCCGGTCTCGGACATCAGACGTGCACCCAGGCCGTGCAGCAGGGCCCCTCCGCCGGTGAGCACGATGCCCTGCTCCATGATGTCGGCGGCCAGCTCCGGCGGGGTCTTGTCGAGAGTCACCTTCACGGCGTCCACGATGGCCGAAACCGGCTCCTCGATGGCCTCGCGGATCTCCTCGGTGGTGGTGACGATGGTCTTGGGCAGGCCGGTGATCAGGTCCCGGCCCCGGATCTCGGCGTGGAGCTCCTCCTCGAGCGGGCAGGCCGAGCCCAGGGCGATCTTGATCTCCTCGGCCGTGCGCTCGCCCAGGGCCAGGCTGTACTCCTTCTTGATGAACTGGATGATCGCCTCGTCCAGCTCGTCGCCGCCGATACGGACGGACTGGCTGGTGACGATGCCGCCCAGGGAGATCACCGCCACCTCGGTGGTGCCGCCCCCGATGTCGACCACCATGTTCCCGGTGGGCTCGTGGACCGGCAGCCCGGCGCCGATGGCGGCGGCCATGGGCTCTTCGATGATGAACGCCGGCTTGCGGGCGCCGGCCGACTCGGCGGCCTCCTGCACGGCCCTCTGCTCGACGCCGGTTATGCCCGACGGCACGCAGATGACCATGCGGGGCTTGGCGAACTTGCGGGAACCGTGGACCCGGCGGATGAAGTACGCCAGCATCTTCTCGCAGATGTCGAAGTTGGCGATCACGCCGTCGCGCAGGGGGCGGATGGCCTGGATGTGGCTGGGGGTGCGGCCGATCATGCGCTTGGCTTCCATGCCGACAGCCAGCGGCCGGTCGTCTTTGGTGTTGACGGCCACGACCGAGGGCTCGTTGAGGACGATGCCGCGTCCCCGCACGTAGACCAGGGTGTTGGCGGTGCCGAGGTCGACGGCCATGTCCCGGCCGAAGAAGCCGGTGAAGATGTTGTCCGACACGCGAAGGGCTTCCTGTCAGAGGGGAGCGGAGGTCGAGCCGAGGCTAATCGTCCCCGTCCCCCCCGTCCACCCGCGTTGCACCGAAATCCACCACATCCGTGCAGGCCCGGACTAGGTTTGCGGACCCTCTATCATAAGCCGACAAAAGGTGCAGATGGCCACCGGCCGGGGACCGGTCTCAGCCCTCCAGAGCGGGGAAGAAGATCCCGATTTCCCGGGCCGCCGACTCGGCGCTGTCCGAGCCGTGGACCAGGTTCTCCCCGGTGTCGAGGGCCAGATCGCCCCGGATGGTGCCGGGGGCGGCGTTGGCCGGGTTGGTGGCGCCCATCATGTTCCGCACGATCTGCCAGGTGTCCTGGGGGCCCTGGACGACCATGACCATCACCGGGGAGCGGGTGATGAAGGCCAGCAGATCCTCGTAGAACCCCTTGCCCTCGTGCTCGGCGTAGTGGCGGGCGGCCACCTCCCGCTCCAGGGTGCGCAGCTCGGCGGCGACCAGCCGGAGCCCCTTGCGCTCGAGGCGGGCGATGATCTCGCCGGAGAGACCGCGCTCGACGGCGTCAGGCTTGCAGATGACCAGGGTGCGATTCACGAGCCGGGCAGGCTAGTGCGTCGCTCCCCGCCGGTGTCGACGCTCGGCCCGGGACCGCCGGCGCTACGCCCCGACGGCCAGCGCCGCCCGGGCCGCCCCCACCACGTACAGCGAGCCGGTGACCAGCACCAGGTCGTCGGCGGTGGCCGCCCCCGACGCCACCGACAGGGCGTCGGGCACGCTGTCGGCGGTCACCACCGACGGCACGCCCAGCGCCCGGGCGGCGGCCGCCACCTCCTCGGCCGGCACCGCCCTGGGCGAGGGGGCCGGGCAGGCCACCACCATCCGGGCCCGGGGGGCGCCGAGGGCCCGCAGCATGTCCTCGGGGGACTTGCCCCGCAGCATGCCCACCACCAGCACGACCGACCGGTCGGCGCCGAACTCCTCCGCCACGGCGGCCGACGCGGCGGTGGCGCCCTCCAGGTTCTTGGCCCCGTCCAGCACCATCAGCGGGTCGTGCCCGACGATCTCCAGCCGGCCCGGCGACGAGACCGTGGCCGCCGCCTCCCGGACCAGCCGGTCCTCGATGGGGGCGCCGAAGAACGCCTCGGCGGCGGCCAGGGCGGCAGCGAAGTTGAGCCCCTGATGGGCTCCGTGCAGGTCCAGCCACACGGCCTCGTAGGACGAGCCCGGGGTGCGCAGGTCGAGGGACCGGCCGCCGACCGCCAGCTGGTTGGCGTAGCAGGCCCATTCCCGCTCGGCGAGCCACAGCGACGCCGGGGACTCGGCCGAGAAGATGGGCACCAGCGACGGGTCGGTCTCGCCCAGCACCAGGGTCGAGCCGGGTTTGATCACCCCGGCCTTCTCGGCCGCCACGTGGGCCCGGGTGGGCCCCAGGAACTCCACGTGGTCCAGACCGACGTTGGTCACCACCGACACCGACGCGTCGGCCACGTTGGTGGCGTCCCAGCGGCCGCCCATCCCCACCTCCAACACCATGACGTCCACCGGGCGGTCGGAGAAGTACACGAAGGCGGCGGCGGTCATGATCTCGAACCAGGTCGGACCGGACCGGGAGGGGCCGGAGCCCGCCCCTGCGATCAACGGCTCCACCGCCGCCACCAGCCCCAGGGCCGCCAGCAGGGACCGGTCGTCGATGGGTTCGCCGTCGGCGGCGATCCGCTCGTTGAGCTGGGCCAGGTGCGGGCTGGTGAAGGTCCCGACCCGCAGCCCCTTGGCCGTCAGGAGGGACGTGAGGCAACGGGCGGTCGAAGTTTTTCCGTTGGTACCGGTGACATGGATGACCGGGGCGGTCCGCTCCGGGTGGCCCAGCGCGTCGACCAGGGCGGCCATACGGGACAGGTCCGGCACCCGTTCGGCCCGCGACCCGGCCAGCATCCGCTCCATGTTCTGGTGGCTGTCCAGCCACGCCAGCGCGTCGCCCAGGCTGGGGAACCCGCTGGTGGAGTCGTTGCTGGTGAAGTCGCTCAAAAAGCCCGGCTCACGACGCCGCCCGGCGGTTGCGCGACGTCACCCGGGGCACGCCCTCGGTGCGGGGCACCAGGGTCGGGGCGACCCGCTCCATGACCACCGAACGGTCGATTACGCATTTGCCGATGTCGCTGCGGCTGGGCAGGTCGTACATCACCTCGAGCAGGACCTCCTCGAGGATGGCCCGCAGGCCCCGGGCGCCGGTGCCGCGGAGCAGGGCCTGCTCGGCCACCGCTTCGAGGGCGTCGTCGTCGAGGACCAGTTCGACGTTGTCCAGCTCGAACACTCGCTTGTACTGCTTCACCAGGGCGTTCTTGGGTTCCACCAGGATGCGGACCAGGGCCGCGCCGTCCAGGTTGGACACCGCGCCGATGACCGGCAGTCGGCCCACGAACTCGGGGATGAGACCGAACTTGAGCAGGTCCTCGGGGAGCACCTGGGCCAGCAGGTCGCCCTCGGCCCGCTCCTCGGCCCGGCGGATCTCGGCCCGGAAGCCGATGCCCTGGCGGCCCAGGCGGGAGTCGATGATCCGGTCCAGCCCGGCGAAGGCGCCGCCGCAGATGAAGAGGATGTTGGTCGTGTCGATCTGGATGAACTCCTGGTGGGGGTGCTTGCGGCCCCCCTGCGGGGGCACCGAGGCGGTGGTCCCTTCCAGGATCTTGAGCAGGGCCTGCTGCACGCCCTCACCGGACACGTCCCTGGTGATCGACGGGTTCTCG
>DASSZD010000021.1:0-10229 GCA_035702985.1 Acidimicrobiales bacterium | reverse complement strand
GATGCAGTTCAAGCGGCGCTACCGGGAGTGCGACGTGCTGCTGGTGGACGACATCCAGTTCATGGAGGGCAAGGAGGGGCTCCAGGAGGAGTTCTTCCACACGTTCAACTGGCTGTACGAGAGCTCGAAGCAGATCGTGCTGTCGTCGGACCGCCATCCCCGCTCCATCGCCACCCTGGAGGACCGGCTGCGCAGCCGGTTCGAGTGGGGCCTGACCACCGACGTGCAGCCACCGGAGCTGGAGACCCGCCTGGCCATTCTGCGCAAGAAGGCCGAAGGCGAGCGGATGCCCATCCCCGGCGACGTGCTGGAGCTGATCGCCACCCACGTCCGGGACAACATCAGGGAGCTGGAAGGCGCCCTCATCCGGGTGTCGGCCTACGCCTCGCTCAACCGGGAGCCCCCCACCCTGGAGACGGCGGCCCAGATCCTGTCCGACCTGCTCGAGGCCGACCGGCCCCGCCAGATCACCCCCAAGGTGATCCTGGACGCCACCGCCGACACCTTCGGCTTCTCGGTGGACGACCTGTGCGGCACCAGCCGCCGGCGGCCGCTGGTCCAGGCCCGCCAGATCGGCATGTACGTGTTCCGGGAGCTGACGGACTTCTCCTACCCGGCCATCGCCCGGGAGTTCGGCGGCCGGGACCACACCACCGTCATCCACGCGGTGGAGAAGGTGGCCGGCCTCATGAAGGAGCGCCGCCAGGTGTACGACCAGGTGACCGAGCTCATCCAGAGCATCAAGGGCGGCCGCTAGACATGTGGAAGGCGGTGCGGATCACATGTGTCGAACCGATGTGATTCACCGGGACAAAGGGACCGCCCTCCACAGGGCCGCCTCCCCACGGTCACACCCTTGTGGGACGCTGGGGAATACGCTCGGGGATCGGGAACCCCTCTCACCAGCACTTTCATCCGGTTGTCCACAATCCACAGGACCTATTACCGGTACTTCCGAATTACCAACTAGAAGGCAAGAAGCAGGGAAGGCACTGCGTTGAAGTTTCGTTGCGAGCGTGACGTTCTGGTGGAGGCACTCGGCACTGCCGGGCGGGCCGCGGCCGGGCGGGGTGGGGCCATGCCGATCCTCGGCGGGGTGCGCCTGTCCGTGACCGGGGACAGCCTGGAGGTGACCGGGACCGACCTGGACCTGACCATCACCGTGGCCACCACGGTCAGCGGGTCGGCGGACGGGGTGGCGGTCGCCCCCGGCCGGCTGATCACCGACATCGTGCGGGCCCTGGAGCCGGGGGCGGTGACCCTGGAGGCCGACGACGAGGAGCTGCGGATCGCCTCGGGCCGGTCGCATTTCACCGTGCGCACCCACCCGGCCGGGGATTTCCCCCGCCTGACCCCGCCCAGCGGTGACAGCGTCACCCTGCCGGCCGCCGGCCTGACCGAGGCCCTGCGCCAGGTCACCCGGGCGGCGTCGAGCGAGGAGTCCCGGCCCATCCTGACCGGGGTGCTCATGGCGGCCGAGGAGGACGGCCTGCGCCTGGTGGCCACCGATTCGTACCGCCTGGCGGTGCGGGACCTCTCCGGCGCGGGGATCCTGGCCGAGGGCCAGAAGGTGCTGGTCCCGTCCCGGGCCCTCAACGAGCTGCTCCGCCTGCTCGGCTCCAGCGACGGGGAGGTGGCGCTGCGCCTGGGCGCCCACGACGCCACCTTCGCGGTGGGCACCGTCACCCTCACCACCCGCCTGATCGAGGGGGAGTTCCCCAACTACAAGGCCCTGATCCCGGCCAACTATCCGAACCGGCTGATCGTCGGCCGGGAGGCCCTGCTCGACGCCGTCCGCCGGGTCAAGCTGCTGGCCCGCGACGCCACCACCCCGGTCCGCATCGCCCTGCGCCCCACCGGTATCGAGCTGACGGTGATCACCACCGACTGGGGGACCGCCACCGAGGACGTGGACGCCAAGTACGAGGGGGCGGAGATGACCGTGGCGTTCAACCCCAACTACCTGATCGAAGGGGTGGAGGCGGTCACCGGTGACGAGGTGGCCCTCGACACCCTCGACGCCCTCAAGCCCGCCACCCTGCGGCCGACCGAAGGGACCGAGTACCTGTACCTGCTGATGCCGGTCCGGGTCTCCTAGCGCGTCGGTCGGGGTCCGGGGCTGTGGGCGGTGCTGTCCGCTCACGGTCCCGGCCGGCGCCGCCGGCCGGAAAACGGTGATCGGCCATCACCGTCCACACCCCGTCCCACACTCACGCCGGCCCCGCATCAGCCGCCACAGCTCTTTTTGAAATTTGAAATTCCCACCGCTTGCAGCCGGTGGTGGGAGAGTGGGGGAGGGCTGGGGCGTCGAGGGATCGGTCCCGTTTTCCCCCGGCGTAGCCGGGGGGACCGGATCGAGCCCTCGATGACCCCAGACCCTGCCCGGGGGGACCGGATCGAGCCCTCGATGACCCCATACCCTGCCCCCGACCGGTGACACCAACGAAGACATGCACCTGCAATCACTGACACTCACCGACTTCCGGTCGTATGGCAGCGCCGAGTTCGAGCCGGCGCCGGGCGGGATCACGGTGGTGACGGGGTCCAACGGGGCGGGCAAGACCAACCTGATCGAGGCGGTGGGCTATCTGGCCACCTTGAAGTCGCTGCGGGGCAGCCCGGCGGAGGCCATGGTGCGGGCCGGCTCGCCGGCCGGGATGGCGGTGGTCCGATCGGTGATCGGTCACGAGGAGACCGGCCGGCGGGTCACCATCGACGCCGAGCTGCACGCCGCCGGCCGGGACCGGGTCCGGGTCAACGGTCAGCCGCTGCGCCGCACCCGGGACCTGCTCGGGGCCCTGCAGGTGACGGTGTTCTCCCCCGACGACCTGGAGCTGGTCAAGGGCGGGCCGGCCGGCCGGCGCTCCTACCTGGACGACCTGCTGGTGGCCGTGTCCCCCCGCCGGGATGCCACCATCACCGAGCTGGAGCGCATCCTCAAACAGCGCAACGCCCTGCTCAAATCGGCGCTGCCCGGCTGGCGGCCCGGCCGGGACCTGCCCGAGGACGTCCGGGTCACCCTGGACGTGTGGGACGCCAAGCTGGCCCAGGTGGGCGAGGAGCTGGCCCGGGCCCGGACCCGCCTGGTCTCCGCCCTGGACCCGCTGGTGGCCGGGTCGTACCGGTCCCTGTCGGAGGGGTCCGCCTACCTGGAGGGCCGCCGCCACGCCGGGTTGGCCTACCGGACCAGCTGGTCCGGCCCGCTGGCCGCCGCCCTGGCCGACGCCCGCCCCGACGACCTGCGCCGGGGGGTCACCACGGTGGGGCCGCACCGCGACGACCTGGAGCTGGTGGTGGGCGACCTGCCGGCCCGCACCCACGCCTCCCAGGGGGAGCAGCGCACCCTGGCCCTGGCCCTGCGGCTGGCCGGTCACCGGCTGGTCTCGGCCGAGATCGACACCGCCCCGGTGCTGCTCCTCGACGATGTGTTCTCCGAGCTGGACCAGGCCCGCTCCGACGCCCTGATGCACAACCTGCCGGCCGGCCAGGCCATCCTGACCACCGCCGGGGACCTGCCGGCGGCGGCCGCCGGGGCGGTGGCCGCCCGGTTCCGGGTGGAGGACGGGAAGCTGCGGTCGTGACCGCCGGGTGGGCCGGACGCCCGGTGGCGGGCAATAGTGTGTGGCGGGGCCCGACACCGGTGGCGGGCCATCTCGGGGAGAGGGGTGGCGGGTGAGTACCTGGGTTCCTTCCGGCCAGCCCCCGTCCGAGCGGGACCCCCGCAAGGTGTCGGAGTCGCTGGACCGCATCGCCCGCCGGCTGGGGGGACCGTCGGCGACGGCGGCCACGGCGGTGTTCAGCCGGTGGGCCGACCTGGTCGGCGCCGACATAGCCGCCCACGCCACGCCGGTGTCGCTGCGCGACGGGGTGCTGACCCTGAGCGTGGACCACCCCGCCTGGGCCACCCAGCTGCGCTACATGACCGCCGACCTGCTGCACCGCCTGGCCGACACCACCGGCCGGGATGTGCGGGAGATACGCCTGCGGGTGACCGGCGAGACGGCCGGCCAGGAGGCCCGCCGGGGGACCGGCCGGACCGGGTCCGCCGGCCCGGACCGGGGCGGGCGCAGAAAGGGTTCGTAGGCCCCGTTTACGCCGGCTCCGACCCACCCCTCTGGTAAACTACAGGAATCGACTTTCGGGCTGCTGACCTGGACTTTTATCCCTCCCGATGCTCCAAGGCGTGCAGCTTGACCATTCAGTTTGAGAGGTCGCGTTCATGGCTATGCAAGTGACGGTGGATCAGGGCTCGGAGGGGGCGCGCCCCTCCTCCTACAGCGCCCGGGACATGACCGTCCTGGAGGGCCTCGAACCGGTCCGCAAGCGCCCCGGCATGTACATCGGCTCCACCGGGCCGAGCGGCCTGCACCACCTGGTGTGGGAGGTGGTGGACAACTCGGTGGACGAGGCCATGGCCGGGTTCTGCAGCCGCATCGACATCACCCTGACCGCCGACGGCGGGTGCCGGGTGGTGGACGACGGCCGGGGCATCCCCACCGACGTCAACCCCCAGCAGAAGATGACCGGGGTGGAGATCGCCCTGACCAAGCTGCACGGCGGCGGGAAGTTCGGCGGTGACGGCTACAAGGTGTCCGGCGGCCTGCACGGGGTGGGGGTGTCGGTGGTCAACGCCCTGTCCACCAGGCTGATCGTGGAGGTGGACCGGGCCGGCCAGCGCCACCGCATGGAGTTCGCCGACGGCGGCAAGCCCAAGGGCAAGCTGGAGGTGACCGGCCCGTCCCCCAAGGGCCGGACCGGGACCTCGGTGGAGTTCTGGCCGGACGGGCGGATCTTCGACGAGGTGGAATTCCGGGCCCAGACCATCATGGAGCGGCTGCAGATCTACGCCTTCCTCAACGCCGGGCTGGAGATCCGTTTCACCGACGAGCGGCCGGGCGGGGACCGGGCCGTGTACAAGTACGACGGTGGCATCATCGACTTCGTCCGCCACCTCAACGCCTCCCGGGAGCCCCTGTTCAAGAAGGTGGCCTACTACAGGGTGGCCGAGGAGGACGGCGAGGTCGAGGTGGCGGTGCAGTACAACACCGGCTACTACGAGGGGCTGCACGGCTACGCCAACGGCATCTCCACCATCGAGGGGGGCACCCACGTGGAGGGCTTCCGCAAGGCCCTCACCAACGTGGTCAACAAGTACGCCCGCAGCTCCAACCTGCTCAAGGAGAAGGAGGACAACCTCCAGGGCGAGGACATCCGGGAGGGCCTCACCGCCATCGTGGCGGTCAAGCTGCGCGAGCCGCAGTTCGAGGGCCAGACCAAGGCCAAGCTGGGCAACGTGACCATCCGCTCGCTGGTGGAGCGGTCCACCAACGAGAAGCTGGCCGAATGGCTGGAGGAGCACCCGGCCGAGGCCCGTCAGATGGTCAACAAGGCCATCCAGGCGGCCCGGGCCCGGGTGGCGGCCCGCCAGGCCCGCGACGCCACCCGGCGCAAGTCCGCCCTCGAGGGCGCCGGCCTGCCCGGCAAGCTCACCGACTGCGCGTCGAAGAACGCCGCCGAGTCGGAGCTGTTCATCGTGGAGGGTGACTCCGCCGGCGGCTCGGCGGTGCGGGCCCGGGACCCCCGCACCCAGGCCATCCTGCCCATCCGGGGCAAGATCCTCAACGTCGAGCGGGCCCGCATCGACAAGATGCTCAAGAACAACGAGATCCAGGCCCTCATCGCCGCCATCGGCGCCGGCCTGGGCGACGACTTCGACGTGGCCAAGATCCGCTACGGCAAGGTGATCATCCTGGCCGACGCCGACGTGGACGGTAGCCACATCCGGACCCTGTTGTTGACCTTCTTCTTCCGCCAGATGCGCCCGCTCGTCGAGGAGGGACACGTTTTCTGCGCCCAGCCCCCACTTTTTTCCACCCTGGTGGGCAAGGAGAAGGTGTACCTCAAGGACGACTCCCACCGGCACCGGTTCCTGGCCGAGCGGCCCAACCACAAGGCCGAGTTCAACCGGCTCAAGGGACTCGGCGAGATGGACTGGCAGGAGCTGGGCTCCACCACCATGGACGCCGACCGGCGGACCCTGCTGCGCGTCGACGTGGAGCAGGCCGCCCTGGCCGACGAGGTGTGCTCGATCCTGATGGGTGACGACGTGGAGCTGCGCAAGCACTTCATCACCACCAACGCCGACGACGTGAGGTTCCTGGACATCTGATGAGCGACACCACGCCCCCCACCGACGGGCCGGGGCAGCCCACGCCCCCCGACGACGACGGTGCTGACACCACCGTCGGCAGCATCGAGCCCATCGAGATCCAGGAGGAGATGGAGCGGTCCTTCCTGGACTACGCCATGTCCGTCATCGTGTCACGAGCGTTGCCGGACGTCCGCGACGGGCTGAAGCCGGTCCACCGGCGCATCCTCTACGACATGCACGTGCAGGGCTACCGGCCCGACCGGCCTTACGTGAAGTGCGCCAAGGTCACCGGCGACACCATGAGCCGGTTCCACCCGCACGGCAACACCGCCATCTACGACGCCCTGGCCCGCATGGCCCAGCCGTTCAGCCTGCGCCACCCGCTGATCGCCTTCCACGGCAACTACGGCTCGCCGGACTTCCCGCCCGCCGCCGAGCGCTACACCGAGAGCCGGCTGGCCCCCCTGGCCATGCACATGATCGACGGTCTCGACGAGGAGACCGTCGACATGGGGCGGAACTACACCAACGAGGAGGACGAGCCGACCGTCCTGCCGTCGCGTTTTCCCAACCTGCTGGTCAACGGCAGCCAGGGCATCGCCGTCGGCATGGCCACCAACATCCCGCCCCACAACCTGCGGGAGGTGATCGACGCCACCATCCACCTGATCGACCATCCCGACGCCACCCCCGACGACCTGATGCACTTCGTCAAGGGCCCGGACTTCCCGACCGGGGCGCTGATCCTGGGCCGGCAGGGGATCATGGACGCCTACCGGACCGGGCGGGGCTCGATCAAGATGCGGGCCAGGGCGGAGATCGTCGAGGGCCGCACCAGCGACGAGATCGTCATCACCGAGCTGCCCTACCAGGCCAGCCCCAAGTCCATCATGGAGAAGATCGCCGACCTGGTCAACGCCCGGGAGCTGGACGGCATCCGCGACATCCGGGACCTGTCGTCGGGTGACGACACCAAGCTGGTGGTGTACCTGAAGCGGGACGCGGCCGCCAACGTGGTGCTCAACAACCTGTACAAGCACACCCCGCTGCAGACCTCGTTCGGGGTCAACATGGTGGCCCTGGTGGACGGGGTGCCCCGCACCCTCAACCTGGTCCAGGCCCTGTCGGCCTACGTCGACCACCAGGTCGAGGTGATCCGCCGGCGGACCGAGTACCGCCTGCGCAAGGCCCGGGACCGGGCCCACATCGTCGAGGGGCTGATCAAGGCCCTGGACCTGATCGACCAGATCATCGCCACCATCCGGGCGTCGGAGGACCGGCCGGCGGCCCGCGACGCGCTGGTGGCCGCCCCGTTCGAGTTCAGCGAGATCCAGGCCAACCACATCCTGGACATGCCGCTCGGCCGCCTGACCCGGCTGGGCCGGGCCCAGCTGGAGGAGGAGCTGACCCAGCTGCGCCAGACCATCGCCGAGCTGGAGGCCATCCTGGCCGACCCGGGCGTCCTGCGCGGTGTCATCAAGACCGAGATGGCCGCCATCCGCGACGAGTTCGCCGATGCCCGCCGGGCCCAGATCACCTTCGACGAGGGTGAGATGTCAGCCGAGGACCTGATCGACGACGAGGAGCTGGTCATCACCATGACCAAGGCCGGCTACGTCAAGGCCGTGCCGGCTTCGTCGTTCCGGACCCAGGGCCGGGGCGGTCGGGGGGTGCAGGGGGCCCGGCTCAAGGACGAGGACATCGTCACCCGGATCATCCACACCAGCGCCCACGCCTATCTCCTGTTCTTCTCGAACAAAGGCAAGGTCTACCGGCTGCGGGCGTTCGAGGTGCCGGTCAAGGAGCGGACGGCCCGGGGCACGGCCATCGTCAACCTGCTCCCACTCGATGCGGGGGAGAAGATCCAGACCCTCATCGACACCCGGGAGTTCCCCTCCGACCGGTACCTGCTGTTCGCCACCAAGAAGGGGCAGGTCAAGAAGACCACTTTCTCGGAGTACGACAAGTCCCGCCGGGAGGGTTTCATCGCCATCAACCTGCGCGACGGCGACGAGCTGGTGGGGGTCATCACCACCGGCGGGGAGGACGACATCTTCATGGTGTCCCGGGACGGCATGGCCATCCGCTTCTCCGAGACCGACGTGCGGCCCATGGGACGGGACGCGGCCGGGGTGCGGGGCATGTCGCTGCGCCGCGAGGACGAGGTCGTGTCCATCGACCCGGCCCGGGACGAGACCTCCATCCTGATCGTCACCGAGGCCGGTTTCGGCAAGCGGACCCAGCTGCCGCACTTCCACCGCCAGGGTCGCGGCGGGGTCGGCGTACGGGGTATCAAGCTCACCGCGCAGCGCGGCCGGGTCGTATCGGCTTTCATGGTGGGATTGGATGACGAGATTCTGGTCACATCCTCGTCGGGGGTCCTGGTGCGCATGCCCGTTCGTGAGATATCGAGTCAAGGTAGAGACGCCACCGGTGTCAGGGTCATGACCCTCGACTCCGGGCAGGTGGTGGCCTCGGTGGCCCCCGTGTTGTCGGTGGAAGAGACCGGCTGATGGCGGACCTGCCCGGCCGGCCGGCCTGGGAGCCGGAGGACCGGGCCGACCCGGCCGAGGATCGAGCCGAAGCGGTGGACCGGGGCGGGTGGGGATCGCCGGTCCCGGCCGAGTACGGGTCGCTGCACGCGGTGCGCCCCCCGGCCAGGAAGCAGGAGATGCCGCCGGCGGCCGGCGGGCTGTTCTCGGCGTGGGCCCGCACCGGGTCCCGCCGGCCGGCCGACCCGGCGGTCCCGGCGTCGGCCGACCCCGCCGGTGCGGGCGGGTCGCCCGCCGGGCTGGAGGCAGGCCGGGACGGGGAGGGGGAGGAGAACCCCCGGCTGTTCCGCCGTCCCACCGAGACGGGCCGGCGGGGCGGACGGGGACGGCGGACCGGATCGGGCTACCGGGCGGCCCCGGCGGCCCGGCGTGAACCGGTCGGGCGGGCCGACTTCGCCGTGACCGAGCCGGCCGGCCCCACCGACCCGGCGGACCGGCCCCAACCGGCCGTCCGGACGGCCGACCCGGCGGCCGCGGCCCGGCCCGACGGAGCGGCCCGCCCGGACCCCGGGGCCAGGCTGGACCCGGCGGCCGCCACCCAGGCGGTGCCGGTGGCCGACCCGCTGGCCGACCCGTGGGGGCCGGCATCGGAGCCCGCACCGTGGCCCGACATGCCGGCCGCCCTGCCCGCCGATCCGGGCCTGGCCGACGCCACCCTGGCCGGCGCCGACATGGTGGCCCCGGTACCGGGGGCCGGACCCGGCGGGCCCCGCCCGGCGTCCACGCTGCGCCGGCCGGTGCGCCGCCCCGGCCGGTCCCGCAGCCGGGTGGTGATCCGCCACATCGACGTGGCCACGGTGGCCAAGGTGTCGGTCCTGTTCTGGCTGCTCACCCTGGTGGTCGTGGTGGTGGCCGCCGTGCTGCTGTGGGCGGCGGCCGACTCGTTCGGCACCCTGCCGTCCATCGACAAGTCGGTTCGCACCCTGTTCAGCCTCAGGAAGTTCCGGCTCGAGCCGGGGGCGGTGGCCATGTACACGGCCGCCGCCGGGCTGGTGATCGCCGTGGTCGGCACGCTGGCGAGCATCCTGCTGGCCCTGATCTACAACCTCATAGCCGACGTGGTCGGCGGGATCAGGGTCGAGCTCGAGAGCCTCGGCAGGGAGTGAGGGCCGCCGGGTGCTGGTACTCAGCCGTCGCTCCGACTCGTCCATACTGATCGGCCACGACGTGGTGGTCACCGTGGAGATGGTGGCCGGTGACGACGTGTGCCTGCGGGTGACCGGCCCCGACAGCGTCACCGTCCAGCGCCTGGACGAGCGCGAAGTGGCCGCCCAGCTGGCGGCCCGGGGCAAGGCGTGGGACGGGGCCGGCATGCACGTGCTGTCCCGGCGGCCCCGCCCCGGCCTGCTGATCAACGGGGAGGTGGTCGTCTCGGTGCAGGCGGTCAGCAACGACTCCGTCCGCATCGGCATCGAGGCCCCCCCGCACGTGCTCATCTACCGCCAGGAGGTGTACCAGCAGATGCAGGACGCCAACCGGGCGGCGGTCAGCGGCGACTCCGACCTGACCGGCCTGGCCGGCCTGGC
>DASSZD010000017.1:0-27815 GCA_035702985.1 Acidimicrobiales bacterium | reverse complement strand
GGACACTTTGGGCCTGGGCGGTGCTCTGGGTGGGAGACGCCAGCCTCCGACTGGTCCCGGGGCAGGCCGGCCTGGCCACGAGCATCTCGGGCAACGCCGCCGGAGCACCCGGATGGCTGGCCACCATCGACAGCCACGCAGCAGCGGGAATCCACCAGGCAGGCGGACCGGCGGTTGTCATCCTGTGCACCGTGGAAGTGCTGGTGGGTCTCCTTCCCCTGACCGGCCGGGTCGGCCGGATCGCCGGGATAGGCCTCAGCCTGCCGCTCCTGGCGTCGATGTGGGTCGTGGGTCAGAGCCTGGGCCAGCTCTACAGCGGCCAGGCCACCGACCCCAACACCGCGGTGCCGCTCGTGGTCCTGGCGTTGGGGGTCCTATCGGCCGGGACAGCCACCTCCGGCCGGCGGCAGGGGACGGAGCGGCGGGTCCAGCGGAGACATGAGAGCGCGGTTGCGGCGGACCGCCTGGCGGCCTGAACCCGGCGCCGCCCCGGACGGCCGCCACCCGGGTCGTTCCCCGCGATGACCCCGACGGCGAGGCCGGCGCGGTAGCCGGGGATCGCCGGCAGAAGTTCCCAAATCGGCCATTGAACGGTGATCCGGCGAAGGATAGAGTCCCTGCTCGGCGGCCCTGGGGATGTCGGCCCGGTGTGGGGCCGCATTTGACAACCAGAGGGAGGGAAACCTTGCGTCCCATTCGACGCGGTAAGCGGTCCGGTTCCTTGGTGGCCGGCGTGGCCCTGGCTGCGACGGCTCTTTTCGATGTGGGGGTGGGGTCAGCGGCATCGGCGGCGACGGTGTCCGCCGCCCAGACCAGCAGCCCGGCCACCATCAGCTACACCACCTCGTCCGAGTCCTTCACGTCGCGGCAGACGGTCAACTGGACGACCGTCCAGGGCGAGGTTCCGTCCGGCGCAGTGGGCACTCCGGTGACGGGGACGCCGGCCAAGAAGCAGCGGCTCGGCCGCCCCCACCCGACCGGCAACCGGGGCACGCCCATCACCGCCGGCAGCAACTACCTCGTCAGGGGCAACGTGCCCGGCGAGTCCGGGTTCACCGGGGTGACCAGCCCCCAGTCCGCCGCGGTCAACGTGCCGCCGGCCGGCATCACGCCCTTCTCGGACGTCGAGCCGCCCGACCAGGGCACGTGTGCCGGGCCGGACGCCACCGGCAGCCCCATCATCTTCGACTTCGTCAACGACGCCGCGTCGGCCTACACGCCGGGCGGGACCACGGTGTGGCAGGTGACCCCGGCCTGGGCCATGTTCGGCCTGCAGCCGTCGGCGTTCCTGTCGGATCCCCGCTGCTACTTCGACGCGCAGACGCAGCGGTGGTTCTTCACCATGTTCACGGTCGGCAGCCCGGCCCCGAGTACCCAGTACATCGCCGTCTCGCAGACGAGCGACCCGCTCGGCAACTACACCGTCTTCGGGTTCGACACCACCGATGCCAACAACCCGTTGGGTGACTGCCCGTGCTTCGGCGACTACGACATGATCGGCGCCGACGCCAACGGCTTCTACATCACCACCAACGAGTTCTCCAACATCAGCAACCCGGCGGGTACGCCCTTCTACAACGGTACGGTCCTGTACGCCGTCTCCAAGCAGGGTCTGGTAGCCGCCGCGGCTGACGGGGGGGCCACCGCTCCGCCCATCGCCCGTTACCAGGTGACCGGCGATCCGTACGGCTACAGCGCCGACGCGTCGGGTGGTACGCCGGCGCAGAACAACGGCCCCTACCACGTCTCGCCGGCGTCCACCCCGTCCGACGGGACCTACGCGCCCAACACCGAGTACTTCGCCGAGTCGAACTCGGATCTCTTCAGCGACAACCACCTCATCGTCTACGCGCTCAACCAGACCGACCTGCTGGCGACGGGCGGGACACCGCCGCTCACGGCGGCGGAGCTGACGAGCGAACCGTACGCCTTCCCGCCCAACGCGGTCCAGAAGAACGGTCCGCTGCCCCTGGGCAGCACCTACGGCTGGCACCGCTCGGCCCCGGAACTGCAGGCCGATTTCAACGCCCTGCAGGAGACCACCTACAGCGCCGGTCAGCTGTACACGGAGCTGGACACCGCCACCGTCACCTCGTCCGACGCAGGGCACGCCGGCGTGGCGTGGTTCGACCTGACGCCGTCGGTGTCCCCGGCTGACGGGACGGTGACTGCCTCGGTCGCCCACCAGGGTTACGTGGCGACGGGTGACAGCCTGCTGTACCCGGACATGGTCGTCAACGGATCGGGCAACGGCTACCTCGACTTCTCGATGAGCGGTCACTCCGACTATCCCAGCGCCGCTTATGTGACGCTGGTCGGCGGCCAGCCGACCGGTGACATCCATCTGGCGGCGGCCGGGGCTGCCCCTGAAGACGGGTTCACCTGTTACCCGCCGTTCGCCTCCCCGTCGACGGGGTGCCGGTGGGGCGATTACTCGGCCGGGGCGGTCTACGCCGGTCAGGTCTACATGATGACCGAGTACATCCCGCCGACGCCGAGGGACACCGACAGCAACTGGGGCACCTTCGTCTGGAGCGCCCCGACGCCCTGACACGGCGCAGTTCTGAATCGAATGCGACGCCCCGGGCTCCGGCCCGGGGCGTCCGGTGTCTAGGCCCCAGCCGGGGTCCGGGCGGGCGGTCGAGCAGCTGGGGGAGGGGACCGTGGCGGTCGGAGACGCAACCGCCCATTCGGATCCTGGATCCGTCGGCCGGGTGGGGAGGCGGTGGACGCCCGCTATCGCGCTTCGCCCGGATCGACGTCGGCCCCCACGGGCGCCCGGCGAGCGGGGAGGACCAGACCGCCGACGGCGGCCAGGGCGGCGGCCAGGGCGATCAGACCGGTGGCCAGCCCGAAGCCGGCGAACGCGCCCACCAGCATCGGTCCGCCCGCGTCTCCGAGCTCGCGCCCGACCTCGCCGGCGCCCATGGTGCGGCCCAGCCGCTCCGGAGGTGAGCTGGAGGCCAGCAGGGAGAACCCCACCGGGGTGGCGACCGCCACCCCGGCGCCCACGGAGATGGCGGAGATGGCCAGGCCGCCGGGCGTGGGCCACGCAGCAGCCACGACGAAGCCGGCGGCGCACGCCATCACGGCGGCGGCCGGCCCGGCGGCGGGGAGCCGGCCGCGGTCGTGGGCCCGCCCGGCCCACGGCTGGGCCAGGGCGGTGGTGGCGGCGAGGAGCGAGACCAGGGCTCCGGTGGCCAGGGGGCTGAGATGGTGCCGCACTCCGAGCAGGGGCAGGAATCCGACCCCGGCGCTGAGGGCCCCCGTGGCGGCGGCGAGGAGCAGCACCGGGCGTATGAACCCCGGGTCGCGTATCTGGGCGACCAGGCTGGTCACCCCGGCGCGGGTCCGCGGTTGCGGGGCCACCGCCGGCATGCGGAGCGCGATACCAGCCGCGGCGATCACCGCAACCAGACCGGTGACGGCGAACAGCGCCCGGTAGCCGGAGGCGTCGACGATGGCCCCGCCGGCCAGTGGCCCGAGCAGATAGCCGACGCTCTTGGCCCCGCCGTAACCGCCGAACAGCCGACCGGTGCGCTTGGTTCCGCCCAGACCGGCGACCGCCGCTCCGGCGGCCGGCGAGAACGCCGCCGCGGCACAGCCCTGACCGAGGCGGGCCACCCCCAGCCAATGAGGGGAACCGGCCAGCGCGAACGCCGCTGAGGCCAGGGCGAAGGCCACCAACCCGGCCAGCATCACCGGCTTGGACCCGACCCGGTCCACCACGGATCCGAACACCGGTTTGAGGACCACTTCGGCCAGGTCGTACACGCCCAGCAGCACTCCCAGCTCCCACAGGGAGCTGTGACGCCCGGTCGCATATGCCCCCAGGTTGGCGGCTACCGCGTGGGCGCCGAAGGCGGTCACGAACCCCGCCCCGTAGACGGGAGCCAGCACCGTCCAGCCCGGACCGGGCGACGTCGGGCCGCTGCGGGGCTGGCGGCCCACTAGCGGGAGCGGGCCTCGTAGACCCGCTCGGCGAAGTCCTCGAGCGCCTCCACGGCCTCCTTCAGCTTCACCTCGGCGTGGGCCGAACCAGGGGCGCCGAACAGGTCCTTGGCCCGCAGCTCCCGGTACCAGCGCCGCAGCCGGTCCACGTTGTGCTCCTCCTCGTCCAGCTCGGCCAGGGTGAACTTCTCCTTGGCCACCTCGTCAGCCAGCTCGGCCAGGGCCTTCCCGCACTCGGACATGAACTCCGACCATTCGGCGTCGCGCTCGGCATTGTAGAGGGCCTCCAGCTCGGCGACGGCCGGACTGGCCGCATCCACGTCGGCCACCAGCACCGTCCCGCCCGAGCGGCGCACCAGGCCGATGGCTTTTTCCAAACCCTCGTCGAACTGATCACCGGTCGGCATGGCCCAGGTGGCCGTCTGCAGCGACACCGCCCCCCGCCGGCGCAGCTCCCGCCAGATGCCCACCCGCTGGCCGGACCCCTCACCGCTGAGCCGATAGGTTACGATTCGCCAACCCACGAAGCGCAGGTTACATCACTTGTGCTGCAGGGTGTTATCGTTTCGCATGGAGCACCGGTAGAACGATGGGAGTGCTTCGTGCGTATCTGACGGCGGTTCTCGACGCTCCATCAAGGCCGTGCTCGTAGCCCGGACGGAAAGGATCTCCGGTGGACTCCACCTGGTACAAGGACATCAACGATTTCGCCGTCCACACCGCCTGGTTGCACGGTTTCATGAAGGTGTACGCCGTGTACGGGGTGGGCATCTTCGCCGTGCTGGTGCTCGCCGCCTGGTGGTACGCCCGTTCGCAGCCCGACCCGGCCCGGGCCGTGGCGGCCTCCATCTGGACCGCCGCCGGCACCGTCCTGGCGGTGGGGGTCAACCAGATCATCGTCCACGAAGTGGCCCGGCCCCGCCCGTACATCACCCTGCGCGGCGTCGAGGTGCTGGTGGCGAGAAGCACCGACTACTCGTTCCCCTCCGACCATGCCATCACCGCCGGGGCCGCCACCGCCGGGCTGTGGATCATCGCCCGTTACAGCGGTCGCGCCGTCCGGGCCCTGGCCGCGGTCGGCACTGTTCTGGCCCTGCTCCTGGCCTTCGCCCGGGTCTATGTCGGAGCCCACTACCCCGGCGACGTCGCCGCCGGACTGCTCATCGGGGCGGCCATCGCCGTGATCGGCTGGTTCGCCGTCCGGACCGTGTTGACGTCACTGGTGGCCCGCATCGCCGGTTACCGACCGTTCCGGCCGTTCGTGGTCGCCACCGCCGGGGCCCGGCTGCCCGCTCGCCCCGTGGGGCCCTCCCGGAACGGCGCCGGCCCCCGGGCCGACACGTCCCCCGCCACGGTGCCCGGCTCCGCCGGCCGCCGGCACCAGCCGTAAGCGGCATTCCGGAGGCGCCGCTCAGCCGCGGCCGTCCCGGGCGGTGAACCGCCCGACGCTGTGTAGGATCGGCGTGGCGTTCGACCACAGAGGGGGGATCCCGTGAGTGACCGTCTGCGCTTCGGCATCTTCATGGCGCCGTTCCATCCCGCCGGGGAGAACCCCACCCTGGCTCTGGAACGGGACATGCAATTGCTCGAGCACCTCGACCGGCTCGGTTGGGACGAGGCCTGGATCGGCGAGCACCACTCCGCCGGGAGCGAGATCATCGCCTCGCCGGAGATCTTCATCGCCGCCGCCGCCCAGCGGACCAGGCACATCCGGCTGGGGACCGGCGTCATCAGCGTCAGCTACCACAACCCGCTGTGGGTGGCCGAACGGGCCGTGCTCCTCGACCACCTGACGAGGGGCCGGTTCATGCTGGGGTTGGGCCCGGGGTCGCTGCCGACCGACGCCGCCATGATCGGCCTCGACCAATCGCAGACCCGGGAACTGCTGGCCCAGGGCGTCGAGGTGATCATGCACCTGCTCACCAGCGACCAGCCGCTCACGTTCCGCAACGAGCGGTGGGACCTGCGCGACGCCCGGCTGCACCTGCGGCCCTTCTCCGACCCGCTCTTCGACGTCTCGGTGGCGGCTGTCGCCTCGCCCGCCGGCCCGCAGATCGCCGGCCGGCACGGGATCGGACTTCTCTCGATCGGGGCCACGCAGGCCGCCGGTTTCGACGCGCTCGCCCTGCACTGGGACGTCATGGAGGAGCGGGCGGCCCATTTCGGCACCACAGTCGACCGGTCCCAGTGGCGCCTGGTGGGGCTCATGCACATCGCCGAGACCCGGGAGCAGGCGTACAGAGACGTCGAGTACGGGATCGAACAGTGGTTCGAGTACTTCCAGGCGGTGGCGGCGTTCCCGCAGATGGCCGTCGGGGGCGGCAACGTGCGGGAGATGATCGACTTCGTCAACGACACCGGCCTGGGGTCCATCGGCACCGTCGACGACGCCGTCGCCCAGGTCGAGCGGCTGCTGGCCCAGTCCAACGGGGGCTTCGGCTGCTACATGCTCCTGGCCCACGAGTGGGCCAACCCGGCCGCCACCCACCGCAGCTACGAGCTGATCAGCCAGCACGTCATGCCCCGCTTCCAGGGTCAGTCGTGGAGCACCGCCCAGGCCCGGGAACGGGCCCGGGCCTCCCGCCCGGAGATGGCGGCGGCCCACCTCAAGGCGGTGGAGGACGTCACCGCCAAGTACCGGGCCGAGGTGGGACAGGCCTGAGCCGGCCGGCGGTCGGTCACCGGCTGTCGGTCGCTGGGGGTCGGTCACCGGCCGGCGGTGACCCCGCCGCCCGCTCCCGGGCGGCCCCGGGGCGGGGGCCGACATAGGTGGCCCGCACCCGGAACCGGCTGCGGTGGGCGTACTCCTCGAGGGCGTGGGCTATCCACCCGGCGGAACGGGCCAGGACGAAGATGGCCTCGCTGGCACCGGGCACCATCAGGCCGGTCTGGGCCAGAGCGGCCAGGGCGAAGTCGCAGTTGGGGGGCGCCATCCCCCGGGCGGCGACCAGCGCCAGCACTGCGTCGACGGTTCCGAGGTCCGCCCCGGACCGGCGCAGGCTCTCGAGCAGCTCGGCGCCCCGGGGGTCGCCACCGGGATAGAGGGGCTGACCGAACCCGTGGAGGACCCCACCCCGGCGCAGCACCTCGCCGACGGCGGCGGCCGGGCCGTGGAGCTGGGCGTCGGCGAGCAGTGGCCGGATCTGCAGCGAGTTGGCCGCGTGCAGGGGACCGCTGGCGGCGCTCATGCCGGTCAGGATCACCGCGTACGGGTCGGCGTCCACCGCCGCCGCGGTGCGGGCGGCCAGGGTGGAGGCGGCTATCTCGTGATCGGCCATGAGCACCAGCGCGGCGTTGAGGACCGAGATCTGGGCGGAGGTGGCCGGCACCGGGCTGAGCCGGGGCCACAGCCGTTCCGCCAGCGTTGCGGCAGTCGCCTTCCGGCCGGGCACCGGGGCCAGGACCGGCAGTACCTCGACCAGGGTGGCCAGCAGCCCCCGGGTGGCGGAGACGACCGTCCCCCGGGCCCGGTCGTGGCGGAGCGGGTCGGCCGAGGCGGCGGCGGCCACCGCCACCCTCCATCGGTCCGTGGGGGAGCAGCGGGGGTCGAGGCCGTGGCACGCCCCGCTCGCCGCTTCGAGCACGGCCGGCGGCGGGGTCCAGGGATCCTGGTCCTCCGCCCAGACCGCCTCCCACAGCCAGGCCGCGACGTGCTCGAAGCGGTGTGAACGCGACAGCTCGACGGCGTCCACCCCCCGGTAGTACAGCCGGCCGTTCTCGATCAGGGTCAGCTCGGAGGCGAACCCGAGCGGAGCGGCCGTGGTCACCTGGGCCCGGCGGGCGGAGCGGGCCAGGCGCTCCACGTCGGCGGCGTCGAACCTGCTCCCCTCCGGGGTGCGCAGGCGGGTCAGCCGGCCGCGGCTCACATAGGCGTAGAGCGTCGACGGTTTGACCCCCAGCACCTCGGCCGCCTCGCGGGCGGTCAGCTCCCGCCCGGCCATTCCGCCTTCAGTCCCATATTGATCACAGATCAATCTTGATCAATATGGAGCGGCTGGTCAATATGAGGCCATGAACCTGACGAAGAACGGGCCGGACCAGCTGATAGACGTCCCCGACGGGTTGCGGGGGGTGGCGGTGACCGACACCGTCCTGGGCGACGTCCGGGGCCAGCAGGGCTTCTACCACTACCGTCAGTACTCGGCGACCGACCTGGCCCGCGTCCGCAGCCTCGAGGACGTCTGGTGCCTGATGCTGGACGGCCGGCTGCCCGCCAGCACGGAGGAACGGGACCGCTTCGCCGCCCAGGTCGGGCCGCTGCGCCGGTTGCCCGAGGATGTCCTCGCCGTGCTGCCCGGGATCGCCCGGCACGGCGGCATCGGTCTGGCCGCCCTGCGGACGGCGCTGTCCCTGCTGGCCCAGGCCGACGGCATGCCACCTCTGTGGGACGCCCCGCCCGAGCGGCGCCGCCGGGACCTGCTGCGCCTGGCCGCCGCCACGCCGACCCTGGTCGCCGCCCTGTGGAGGCTGTCCCGCGGCCTGCAGCCGATACCCCCCGATCCGGCCCTGCCCCACGCCGCGGACTACCTGCGGATGGTCCGCGGCGACCTCCCGGCCGAGCGGGAGGCCCGCGCCGTGGAGCAGTACCTCATGCTCACCGTGGACCACGGATTCAACGCATCGACCTTCACCGCCCGGGTGGTGACCTCCACGGGGGCCGACGCCGGCGCCGCCGTGGTGGCCGCCCTCGGAGCGCTGTCCGGCCCGTTGCACGGCGGGGCCCCCAGCCGGGCGCTCGAACTGCTCGAGGCCATCGGCGAGCCGTCCCGGGCGGCGGCGTGGGTCCGCGACGCGGTCGAGGGCGGCCAGCGGATCATGGGTTTCGGCCACGCCGTCTACCGCACCGAGGATCCCCGTTCGGTCCTGCTCCGGGAGGTGGCTCAGGGCCTCGGCGGCCATCTGGTCGACTTCGCGGTGACAGTCGAGCGGATCATCACCGACACGCTCGCCGAGCTGCGCCCGGACCGGCACCTGTACGCCAACGTGGAGTTCTACGCCGGGGTGGTCATGAGCACCTGCGGCCTGCCGAGGGAGTTGTTCACGCCGACCTTCGCCGTCAGCCGGACCATCGGCTGGACCGCCAACATCGCCGAGCAGGCCGACAGCCGGCGGATCATCCGCCCCGCCGCCCGCTACGTCGGGCCCCCGCCGCCGGAACCGGTGCCGGACCTGGAGGCGACGGACCATTAGGAGCGGGGCCGGCTGCCGGCCAGCGGGACGGGCGCTCCCGAGGCGGCCTACGATCGGTCGTCGGTGCCCGCTGACCCGTCCTTCGCCACTGACCGTTCCACCGCCGCCTACTACGACCGGCGGGCCGCCGAGTACGACGAGTGGTACGCCGGCGAAGGGGTGTTCGCCAGCCGGGTCCGCCCCGGCTGGGAGGACGAGGTCGGCCGGCTGGTGGAAACGGTGGCCGATCTGGCGCCCGCATCCACGATCGATGTGGCGTGCGGCACCGGGTTCCTGACCCGCCACCTGCGGGGATTCGTGGTCGGCACCGACCAGAGCCCGTCCATGGTGGCTATCGCCCGGGACCGGATCGCCACCGGCCTGGCCGTCGTGGGCGACGCCCTCGACCTGAGCTTCGCCGGCGGCTCATTCGACAGGGCGTTCACCGGTCACTTCTACGGTCACCTGCCGCCGGCCGAGCGGGCCCGCTTCCTGGCCGAGGTCCGGCGGGTGGCCGGGGAGCTGGTGGTGGTGGACTCGGCGATGCGCCCCGACGTGCAGCCCGAGCAGTGGCAGGAGCGCGTCCTCAACGACGGCTCCCGCCACCGGGTCTACAAGCGCTACCTGACGGCGTCGCAGCTGGCGGTCGAGATCGGTGGTCAACCCATCCTCGATGGTCCATGGTTCGTCGCTGCCCGGGTTACGTGGTGAAGGTGCGGGTGTCGGTGTGGGAAAAAGGAGGCGGCTCCGTGCTGCTTTCCGGCCACCATGGCACATCCCCGTTCGGCTCGCCGCCGAGGGCCGGGGGAGCGGGCCGGGCCCGACGCCCGCAATTGTGAGCCGCTTTTTCAATCTTGAGCCGGAACAGAACCGCAAGTGGTGGAACGGCTCACAGAAGGAAAAGCCGCTCACAGAAGCAGCTACCTGAGAGGCGGCCCGTCCGGCACCACGTCGCAGAAGACGAAGCCGTCGCGGGTGACCACATCCCCGGTGCGCACGTCGATCGGGCTGGAGAAACCGGGACTGTCCCAGACGAAGGTGTGGAACTCGCCCCGCTCCCCGCAGGGATCCACCCCTTCCGGTAGATCCTCGAGCAGCTGCTCGTCGAACGCCCGGCCGGCGAAGGTGGGCGGCACCTTCTGCGGGTCGACGCAGGTGAGCACCGCCCGGATGCCACTGGCGATCATCTCGGCGGCCAGCCGGTCGGTCGGTCGTCCCCACAGCGGGAACACCGGCCGGATCCCCGTCCCGGACAGGGCCTGCTCCCGGTAGGAGCGAACGTCCTCCAGGAACAGGTCGCCGAACACCACCGCTTCGACCCCGTCCTCCGCCGCGGCGGCCATGGCGCCGGCCATCTTCGCCTCGTACACCTCGTTCGGGCAGGGAGAGGGGATCTCCACCACGTGCAGCGGCAGTCCCAGCCGGTCGGCCTGGGCCTCGAGCAGCGAGCGGCGCACGGCGTGCATGGCCACCCGGTCGGCGTCCGCGTTGACGGTGACCAGGAGACCGACCACCGACAGGGACGGGTCGGCCCGGGCGGTTTCGAGGGCCAGGGCGCTGTCCTTGCCGCTGCTCCAGCTCATCCAGGCCGGGGCGGTCACGACCGCCGCCGGCCCGCCGGCGGGGTCGCCGGTCCGGGCAGCATGCCGATCGTGGTGCCGCAGGAGGAGCAGTACACCAGCACCACGGTCGTCGTTCCCGCCGGTCCCCGGGCGGCCGCCGGCTTCTGGGCCAGCGCCCTCCCCAGCGGGGCCCGGCACCCGGGGCACAGCGGCTCTGCCCCGGCCCCGCTCGGCCCGGCGGCAGCCGGATGGCGGGCGGCGGGACCCGGCTGCCCGTCACCGGCATCCGGGCCGGCGGCAGCAGGATGGCCGGCGGCAGCAGGATGGCCGGCGGCGGCCGGACGGGTGCCGGCAGCAGGCTCGGCCCCGGCACCGCTTCCAGAGCCGGCCGCCCCGCCGCCGGGACCGCCTGCCCGGGCAGCAGGGCCTCCGTCCCGGGGAACAGCGCCCCCCGTCCGGGCAGCAGCGCTGCCGGGGCCGGCCGCTCCGTCTCGTGGGCCGGCCGCTCCGTCGCCGGGGCCGGCCGCTCCGCTGCCGGGGCCGCCCGCTGGCGCCGGCGGGTCAGCGGCCGGATCGGCGGCGGCCCGGTCCATCTCGCGGCGGACCCGTTCGGGGTCGACCGACATGCCCCGCAGGACCTGCCCGGCGGTCCCCTCCACGTCCAGCACGCTGAGCAGGATGTGCCTGGTCCCGGTCCGCTCGGAGCGCTGACGTAATGCCATGCGGCCGGCCCGCTCGAGCGCCAGCTTGGCCCGGTCGGTGAACGTCAACTCCGATGGCGGCGACCCGAGGCGCTTGTTGGCCACCGCCTCGACGACCTTGGCCCGGCAGGCTTCGAAGGTGATGCCGCAGGCGCTGAGCGCCTGTCCGGCGTCGCTTCCCCCGTCGGCGACCAGGCCGAGGAGCAGGTGCTCGGTCCCCACCTGGTCGTGCTGGAGGTCCTGAGCCGCCTGGCGGGCCCGCTCGACGGCCCATCTCGCTCGGTCATCGAAACGGTCCACGGGCACGCCACACCATACGTTCTGCTCGACGTGGTACCCCGCCCGGGAGCGACCGGGAGCGGGGGACCGGGAGCGGGGGACCGGGAGCGGGGGACCGGGAGCGACCGGGGGCGGGGGGCCGGGCGGACCGGGCCCCGCCGCCCGGCCCGCCCGACAGGGGTTACGGAGCGGGGGTGGTCGCCGCCAGGTCCGTCAGCAGCTGGGTCACGTTGGGTGTACCCAGGCCGGTCGCCGCGTCCCAGCCCGGCACCGCCGTGTAGCCGGTCACGCCGCCCCACGAGTTGTTGGTCCCGTCGTTGATGTCGTGGAACGCGGCCGGGTCGCTGATCTGGTACAGCCGGGGCGTGAGGAAGCCCAGGTTCCCGTCGGTCTGGTTGGCCAGGGCGTCGATGGCGGCCCACTGCGGAGCGGCGGCGCTGGTGCCGCCGATGATCGACCACCCGGCGCCGGCCGGGTCGTAGGACTCGTAGGTGAGGATGGCCGACTTGAGGGCGGCGTTGTAGGAGATGTCCGGGATGGCCCGCGTGCCCGACGAGTCGGGGATGCCGGCGGTCGCCTGGTAGGACGGCTCGGGGAAGACGCTGGAGTACCCGCCGCCCCCCGATCCGCAGCAGTCGTTCCAGGTCGACTCGTGCTGGTAGGAGGCGGGCGGGATGCTGGGCGGGGGATTGGTGACCTCGGTCCCGCCCACCGACACCACGTCGGGGCTGCTGCTCGGGAAGTTGACGGTGGGGAAGTTGTACTGGGCGCCCTGCTTGTCGGTGTTGGCCACCCCGCTGTCACCGGTGGCGAAGAAGGCGCTGACGCCCTGGGCGGCGGCCTGGGCGTAGAGCCCGTTGAGCCGCTGGATCACCGCCGGGTTGTGGAAGGCCTGCTCGGTCGTGGCGAAGCTGTCGGACCAGATGGTGCCCAGGTGGTTGGCGAGGGCCCACTTCTGGGCGTTCTCCAGGTTCTGCAGGCCCTGGACCCCCTGGGTCTCGGCGTTCGGGGTCTCCACCAGGTCGATGTTGGCGCCCGGGGCCATGGCGTGGGCCCACTCCACGTCCAGGGTGGTCTCACCGGCCCATGAGAGCTGGGTCTGGGCGTTCTTGTTGTTGGCGCTCTGGGGGCTGCCCTGGGTGTAGAGGTAGGTGACCCGCCCCTCGGGCTGGTACACGTTGAACGACGGCGGGGCCGGTATCCCGTAGGCGGTGTCGAAGTGGGCCAGGTCCTGGGTGATGGTCGGGCTGCCGAACGAGTCGAAGATGACGATGGTCTGGCCGGCGCCGGCCGCAGTCGTGTTGTCGTCGGCCGGGAAGTTGTACTGGTTGCGCAGGTCCGCCGGGCTGTAGCAGGCCTGTACGAGCCCCCCCGTGGCGGCGATGCACTCGGCGCTGGTCGGCGTGGCGCTGGTCGCCGAGCCGACCGTCGGCCCGACCACGGCCAGGGGCACCACTGCCGGCACCGCAGCCGCCGCCGCAGCCGCGGACGACGCGGTGGCCGCCGGCACGGCCAGGACCCCCACCGGCATGGCCAGCGCCCCCAGGGCGCGCGCCGTCCTGCGGAACTTCCGGATTCCCGCCATCAGATCCCTCCCATGTGATCGCTGTGTAACAGCGTGTTCGTGCGGGGGCACTCTACGACAAGTTTGTTACCTCGTAAAGGGTCGAAGCGCGCGTAGCAGCGGAAGGGGCGGTGGCGGTGGTCAGCCGTCGAGCAGGTCCCAGGCCGCCCCGGTGATGGTGGCGGCGTCGATGCCGAAATGCCGGTACAGGTCGTCGACGTCACCGACCTGCCCGAAGCCGTCCACGCCCAGGGTGGTTATCGGGGTGGAGTTGATGGTGCCGAGGAACGCCAGCGTGTGGGGGTGGCCGTCCATCACCGACACGATGGGCGCGGCCCGGTCAGCCGGGAACAGATCGTCGAGGACCCGGGCGTCGCCGTCACCGAAACCGCGGCGGGCTCGCAGCGCCCTGAACACCAGGTCGGGGGACGTCAGGCAGACCACCTCGCAGGCCACCCCGTCGGCATGGAGGCGGTCCGCCGCGGCCAGCACCTCGGGTATGACCGCGCCCACCCCGACCAGGGTGACCTGAGGGGCCGACCCGCTGCGACGGAGGCGGTAGCCGCCGGCCAGGACCTGGCGGCGACGCCGCTCCCGACCGTCGGCGTCGTCGGGTACGCCGGCCAGCTTCTGGTCGACGGGCCGGGTGGACAACCGGAAGTAGGCGGACGTGCCGTCGGGGCGGCCGAGGCCCGCCAGGGCGGCCAGCATCGTCCACTCGAGGTCCTGGGCGAACGCCGGCTCCCACGCCACGCACCCCGGCTGCTCCAGCCCGATGGACGGGGTGATGATCGACTGGTGGGCGCCCCCCTCGGGGGCCAGGGTCACGCCCGACGGGGTGCCGATCAGGATGGACTGGCCGCCGGCGTAGATCCCGAACGACCACGGCTCCAGCGCCCGCCCCACGAACGGGTCGTAGACGGTGCCTATGGGGAACAACGGCTGGGCTTCGCGCGACCAGGTGGCGCCCAGCTCGGACAGCAGGCCGACCAGGTTCACCTCGGCGATACCCAGCTCCACGTGCTGGCCCTTCTCGCTCTCCACCCAGCGGACGAGGGTCTCCTTGTCGTCGGCGAACCAGTCGAAGCGTTCCAGCGTGTTCCAGATGCCCACCTTGTTGATCCAGCCGCCCAGGTTGGTGGACGACGCCACGTCCGGGCTGACGGTGACGATCCTCTCCGCCACCGCTGGCGCCTCCCGGGTGATCTCCAGCAGGAACCGGCCGAGGGTCTGCTGGGTGGATTCGGTGGTGCGGTGGGCCCGCCCGAGGTCGGCCGGCACCTCGACCCGGGGCAGGGGAGGCGCCGCCGGGCGGCGCAGGCGGGCCGCGGTGGTGGAGCAGAGGAGCCCCTCCGGGCTCTCCGGGTCGAACCGCCGCCACGGGTCCGCGGCGTCGGCGTCGAGGCCGGATGCCAGGTCCCGCCACTGGTCGGCGGTGAGCAGAGCCGAATGGTTGCCCGGGTGGCCCTCTGTCGGCAGGTTCCACGCCTTCAGCGTGTAGGCGTAGATGACCGACGGCCGGTCGGTGACCCTGTCCGCCTCGGCGAACGCCTCCAGGAGATCACCGAGGTCGTGGCCGCCCAGGTCCCGGAACGCCGCTCTCACGCCCGCGTCGTCGACGCCGTCGAGGACCTGCGTGATCGGGTGGCGGTCCGGGCCGTCGCCGGCCAGCGCGGCCCGCAGGTCGGTGGCCGGCAGGCGCAGCAGCCGCTGGTACTCCTCGTTGGGCATCGAGTCGATGCGCCGGCGCAGGGCCTCGCCGCCGTCCCGGCCGAACAGCTCCCGCAGCCGCGAGCCGTACTTGACGCTCACCGAGTGCCATCCGGCGGCGTCGAACATGGCCCCGATGCGGCCCGCCGCGATGTCCGGCACCACCCGGTCCAGCGACTGGCGGTTGAGGTCGACGATCCAGAGCACCTCGCCCAGCCGGGGGATCATGGGATCGACCAGCGCCTCCCAGATCGCCCCCTCGTCCAGCTCGGCGTCGCCCACCAGCGCCACATGACGCCCGCTGGGCGGCGAGGGGAAGCGGTCCGAGACGTAGCGCTGGGCCAGGGCGCTCCAGATCGACGCGGTGGCTCCGATGCCCACCGAGCCGGTGGAGAAGTCGACCGGATCGGGGTCCTTGGTCCGGCTCGGGTAACTCTGCAGCCCGCCGAAGGCCCGCAGCTCGGTGAGGTACCGGCGGTCCAGGCGGCCGAGGAGGTAGTTGATGGCGTGCAGGACCGGAGACGCGTGGGGCTTGACCGAGACCCGGTCCGGTCCTTCGAGGTGGTGAAAGTACAGGGCGGTCATGATGCTCACCGCCGATGCCGACGAGGCCTGGTGGCCGCCGACCTTCACCCCGGACCCCTTGGGCCGTCCATGGTTGGCGTGGTGGATGATGCTCGTGGCCAGCCACAGAACCCGGCGCTCCACCCGCCTCAGCACTTCGAGCTCCTCTTCGGATGGGCGGCCGTGCGCCTCGGTCGAGCTGGGGGCAGACATGTTCCGGAAGGTACCCCGGCCGGCCGCCCCGGGCACGTCGACCACCGGCCCCGACCGCCTGTGACTTCCGCCTCTGGGGCCCGAATTCGGGGCCTCGATACGTTCGCCTGAGCGGACAGGGACGACCAACGTCCGGGCCGCTCGGGGCCACGCCATGAGAAGAGACAGCGGTCGTTCGACGAGAAGCACCCGGGTTCCCGCTTCCGGCCGCCGGTCGCGGTTGGCGGGTCGGGCCGGCCGGGTGGCGACCGCCCTGGTGGCCGTCGAGGTGCTGGTGGCTGCCGGACTGTTGGCCGATCGCCTGGCCCTGTCCCAGCGGGCGGCGCCGACAACGGCCGTGCCCGTGGTGTTCCCGTCGGCGTCGGCCCGCAGCCAGTCGTCCGGGGCCCGGGGCCCGGCGGCGACCGCCCCGACCCGGCCCGCGGCGGTCGGCCGGCGGCCGGCGGCGCCGCCCCGGGCAGCCGGCCTGGTGGCGTCCGGTCCGGTCAACTGCGACACGGATCTGCCCCTCGTCGCGTCCCCGCCCAGCGACTACAACTTCCTCTGCAGCCAGGGTGGCATCCCGGTCACCTGGTCCAAGAGCCGGTTGGTCTTCGACGTGGAGAACCTCTCGGCCGTTCAAACCGCGGCCTTTGACGCGGCCATCGGACGGTGGGCGACGGCCGCCCGGTTCCAGGTGGTGTTCACCTCCTCCAGCCGCGGTGCCGACGTGACCGTCAAGGACGCCCCGCTGGGCAACGGGCAGGCCGGCTTCGTCGAGGACGGCTACACCACCGTCTCGTACCGGTGCGCTCCGGTGTGCATCTACAGCAGCGCCCGCATCGAACTGTCGACCACCGCCACCCTGTCGGAGTCGGACTGGGTGTCCACCGTCCTGCACGAGCTGGGCCACGTGGCCGGGCTCAACCATGTGAGCGTGGCCGGAGAGGTGATGTACCCGTACCTGACCGCCGATCCGCCGCAGGCGTACTCGCCGGGGGACCTGCAGGGCCTGCTCATCCTGGCGACCGAGCGGGGGGCCTGACGCCGGCCCGGGCGCCGTGATCCGCGGCCGCCCGCCCCCGGCCAGCCCGACCCGACCCGACCCGACCTCCTGCTGTCCGACGGCCGCCGCGGTGCCGGGCCGCCCCCCGGGGGGTCAGACGGCGGTCGCCAGATCGAGCAGGCGCCGCCCCGGGCCGCTCGGCGTCGTCCCCACTGGCCAGATGGCCCGGATGGTGCGCTCCAGCTGCAGGCCGGTGTGCGGCACCGATACCAGCCGTCCGCTTCGCAGCTCGGCCTCCACCGCCAGCTGGGATATGACCGTCGGGCCCACCCCCCGGGCGGCGGCCGCCTTGATCGCCGCGGTGGAGCCCAGCTCCATGGAGGTCAGCAGCCCCAGGCCGTTGGCCGCCAGCGTCTCGGTCACGACCTCCCGGGTGCCCGAACCCGGCTCCCGCACCACCAGCGGGGTGCGGGCCAGTACCGCCGCCGTGACCGGGGTGCGGCGCCGGACCCACGGATGGTCGGGTGCCACCACCACGACCAGCCGGTCCCGGCACAGGTCCCGGGAGCGGAACCGACCCGGTGGCCTGGTCCCCTCGATGAAACCCAGCTCCACCTCCTTGCGAGCCACCAGCTCGGCGACCCGGCTGGTGTTGCCCATCTGCAACGACACGCTCAGCTCGGGTTGACCGTCCACCAGGGTCTGGAGCCAGCCCGGCAGGAGGTAGTCGGCGACGGTCAGGCTGGCCGCCACCCGCAGGTGGGGGGTGCCGCGCTCACGCAGGGCAGCCGTGCCGGCCTGGAGGCCCCGGACGGCCTCCAGCACCTTCGCCGCCCACTCGACCGTCGCCGTCCCGGCCGCGGTGAGCCGGGCGCCGCGGTTGCTGCGGTCCAGGAGGCCCACCCCCAGGGCCCGTTCCAGATGGCGCAGGCGCATGCTGGCGGCCGGCTGGGTGATCCGGTGGGCGGCCGCCGCCGCGCTGATGGAGCCCAGCTGGTCGACACTGGCCAGAAGGTCCAGGGCGCCCAGGTCGGGTATCGGCTCCTCCAGCGGCATAAGCCGAACTTATAGCATCCCAGCAGTTTCGCCGGAACTGGGTCGGCGTCGCCGCCCCGAAGATGTCAGGGTGACCACCGCCACCACCCGAACACCCGGCGCCGATCCCAGGGCCCGACCGCACCGCCCAAGCGGGCTGTGGCCCGGTCTGGGCCTCTGCCTCCTGATAGCGGCGGGCGCCACGCTGGCCGGGAGGCTGGTGCCGGCGTTCGGGGCGCCTCTGTTCGCCATAACAGCAGGGGCGGCGGTGGCCATGATGTGGCGGGTGCCCGACCGGTTCGTTCCGGGGTTGGCGTTCTGCTCGCGCCCGGTCCTGCAGGCGTCGGTGGTGATCCTCGGCTCCGGGTTGGCCGTCACCCAGGTGCTGGCCGTCGGAGCCTCCTCGCTGCCGGTCCTGGTGGGGACCCTGGCGGTGGCCCTCCTGCTGGCCAGGCCGGTGGGGCGGGCGCTGGGACTGAGCGCGGATCTCACCGACCTGGTGGGTGTGGGAACAGCCATCTGCGGTGCGTCGGCCATCGCGGCTGTCGACTCGGTCATCGACGCCGACGACAGTGACGTCTCCTACGCGGTGGCGACCATCTTCCTCTTCAACGTGGTGGCCCTGCTCACCTATCCGACCCTCGGGCGGGCGCTGGGGCTGTCGCAGCACGCCTTCGGGCTGTGGGCCGGCACCGCCATCAACGATCTGTCATCGGTGGTGGCGGCCTCCAGTATCTACGGGCACGCCGCCACATCCCAGGCTGTCGTGGTCAAGCTGACCCGGACCCTGGCCATCATCCCGATCAGCGTCTGGCTGTCGGCGACCAGAGGCCGACGCCGGGACCGGGGGTCGGTCCCCCTGGGCCCGCCGACCGGGGGGCGCGCCGTCGTGGGGACGATGAGGCGGGCCGTGCCGCTGTTCCTGCTGGGCTTCCTGGCCGCCGCTGCGATCAACTCCGCCGGCCTGATCCCGGCGGGATGGCACCCGGGTCTGTCCCAGACGGCGAACGGGTTGATCACCGTGGCCCTGGCCGCTATCGGGCTGTCCACCAGGCCGGCAGCCATGAAGGCGGCCGGGTGGCGGCCTCTGGCCCTGGGGGCTGTCCTGTGGGCCTCGGTGGGGGCGGCCAGCCTGCTGCTGCAGGGGTTCAGCGCCTGGGCGGGTATCTGAGCCGGGACCGGCCCGGGCCCGGATCCCATGATCAGGCGCCGCGGTCCGGGCCGGCGGAAAAGGCTCCGGACACCCGTGATACCCACGGCAAGTGGCAGAGGTCAGATCACTTGGTTGACCGGGCCGGTTCGAACTGGCAAGATTGGCTGGAGGTCATACCGGAGCTGGCGGCCAAGCCGCCGGCCGTGGCGCACCAGGAGGTTGCGAGCTTGTCCGAAGAGAGGGAATCGGGCGCCGTGGGTCTACTAGCCCACCGCGAGGGTGACGCCGTGGGCGTCGCCGTGCAGGACCTGACGCCGGGCGAGGCGGTGGTGGCCTTCCTGGACAGCGGGAGCCGGCTGTCGGTGACCGTCAAATCCGACGTTCCCCTGGGGCACAAGGTCGCACTGGTCGACGTCGCCGAGGGGGCCGAGATAATCGAGTACGGCGAGCGCATCGGCCTGGCCCGCCAGGCCATCTCGACCGGAGAGCACGTGCACGTTCACAACATCAGGAGTGCTAAATGGCAACCAACGGCCTGACCGGTTTCCGACGTCCCGACGGTCGGGTCGGTATCCGCAACCACGTGGTGATCCTGCCCGTCGACGACCTCTCCAACGCCGCCGCCGAGGCGGTGGCCCGGGTGGTGCCCGGAGCGCTGGCCCTGCCCCACGCCTACGGGCGGCTGCAGTTCGGCGCCGACCTCGATCTCACCTTCCGCACCCTCATCGGCACCGGGGCCAACCCCAACGTGGCGGCCGCCGTGGTCATCGGCATCGAACCGACCTGGACCGACCGGCTGGCCGACGGTATCGCCGCCACCGGCAAGCCGGTGGAGCGCTTCTCGATCGAGCGCCACGGGGACCTGGCCACCATCGCCGCCGCGTCGCGGGCCGCCGCCCGCCTGGTCCAGGACGCCAGCGAGCTGGTGCGGGAGCCGGTGGAGCGGCGGGAGATCCTCATCTCCATCAAGTGCGGCGAGTCCGACACCACCAGCGGGCTGGGGGCCAACCCGGCCGTCGCCCAGGTGGTCGACCGCCACATCGACGATGGCGGCACCGTCATCTTCGGCGAGACGACCGAGATCACCGGGGGCGAGCACCTGGTCAGCGCCCGCTGCGTGGACGACGACGTCCGGGCCCGCTTCGAGGGGTTCTTCGACGACTACAAGCGCACCGTCGAGGCGGCCGGCGTGGACCTGCTCGGGTCCCAGCCCACCCAGGGCAACATACGGGGCGGCCTGTCCACCATCGAGGAGAAGGCCATGGGCAACCTGGCCAAGACCGGCACCCACCCGGTGGTCGACGCCCTGGAGCCGGCCTGCGCGCCCAGCCGGCCCGGGCTCAACTTCATGGACAGCTCGTCGGCGGCCGCCGAGTGCGTCACCCTGATGGCCGCCGGGGGAGCGGTGCTGCACCTGTTCCCGACCGGCCAGGGCAACATCATCGGCCACCCGATCGAGCCGGTGATCAAGATCACCGCCAACCCGCTCACCGCTTCGACCATGTCCGAGCACGTCGACCTGGACGTGGCCGGTCTGCTCCGCCAGGAGTACGGCCTCAAGGAGGCCGGCGACCAGCTCATGGAGATCGTGGAGCGGACCGTCAACGGGCGGCTGACGGCGGCCGAGACGCTGGGTCACCGGGAGTTCATCATGACCAAGCTGTACCGGAGCGCCTGAGTGGGCGAGGCCCACGACCAGCCGCCGACGCCCGAGACGACAGGCGGGGGCCCGCCGCCCCTACGCAGCTCCAACTGGTACGGCCAGACCGGCAAGTTGGGCTTCTACTACCGGTCGCACACCAAGTCCGAGGGCTTTCCCGACGACCTCTTCGACGGGCGGCCCGTGGTCGGGATCGCCGCGAGCTGGTCGGAGCTGGCGCCCTGCAACGTCCACCTCCATGACCTGGCCGCGTCGGTCAAGGCGGGCGTGTGGGAGGCCGGGGGCTTCCCCCTGGAGTTCCCCACCATGGGCCTCGGCGAGACCGTCCTGCGGCCCACGGCCATGCTGTACCGCAACCTGGCCGCCATGGAGATCGAGGAGACCCTGCGGGCCAGCCCCCTCGACGCGGTGGTGCTGCTGACCGGCTGCGACAAGACCACGCCGGCCGCCATCATGGCCGCCGCCAGCGCCGACCTGCCGGCCATCGTCGTGACCGGCGGCCCGATGATGAACGGTCGCTTCCGCGGCCAGGAGGTCGGTTCCGGCACGGACCTGTGGCGCTTCTCCGAGGATGTCCGGGCCGGTGTCATGGACCCGGCCGACCTGGTGGCGGCCGAGGCGTGCGTGTCCCGGAGCAACGGGCACTGCACCACCATGGGCACCGCCTCCACCATGGCCTGCCTGGCCGAGGCCCTGGGCCTGGCCCTGCCCGGGTCGGCGGCGATACCGGCGGTGGACGCCCGGCGCAAGGTGATCGGCCAGTTGGCCGGCCGGCGGGCGGTGGGCCTGGTGAAGGACGACCTGAAGCCGTCCGCCATCCTGACCCGCCAGGCGTTCGAGAACGTCATCCGGGTCAACGCCGCCATCGGCGGATCCACCAACGCGGTCATCCATCTGCTGGCGATAGCCGGCCGGGCCGGCGTGCCCCTCGAGCTGGAGGACTTCGACCGGCTGGGCCGGGACGTGCCGACCATCGTCAACCTCAAGCCGAGCGGCAAGTACCTGATGGACGACTTCGCCGCGGCCGGCGGCCTGCCGGCCGTGATGGCCGAGATCGCCGGGCTGCTGCACCTCGATGCCATGACCGTCACCGGCCGCACGCTGGGCCAGGAGCTGGAGAAGGCCGCCTGCTGGGACCGGGAGGTGATCTTCCCGCTCGACCAGCCCCTGCAGCCGGCCGGGCGGGGCACCGCGGTGCTGCACGGCAACCTGTGCCCCGACGGGGCGGTCATCAAGCTGTCCGCCATCACCCCGGAGCTGGGCCGCCACCGCGGTCGGGCCCGGGTGTGGGACAGCATCGAGGAGTACAACCGGGCCGCCGACGACGAGACCCTCCAGATCGACCCGTCGGACGTGCTGGTGCTGCGCTATGCCGGGCCGCGGGGGTATCCGGGCATGCCCGAGGTGGGCAATATGCAACTGCCCCGCAGCGTGCTGCGCCAAGGGGTGCGCGACATGGTGCGGATCTCCGACGCCCGCATGAGCGGAACCTCCTACGGGACCATCGTGTTGCACGTGTCCCCCGAAGCCGATCTCGGGAGCCCGCTGGCCCTGGTGGAGGACGGGGACTGGATCACCCTCGACGTGGAGCAGCGCAGCCTCAACGTGGAACTGGACGACGCCGAGCTCCAGCGGCGCCGCCGGCAATGGTCGCCGCCGGTCAGGGAGGACGAGAGCGGCTACGTATCGCTGTACCGCAGCCACGTCATGCAGGCCCACCAGGGCGCCGACTTCGACTTCCTGGTGGGCCGGCGGGGCCACCGGGTCCCCCGGCTGTCGACATGAGCGAGCTCGACACCAAGGTGGCCGTGGTCACCGGGGCGGGAGCCGGCATCGGGGCGGCCATCGCCCACCGGCTGGCCCACCTGGGGGCGTCGGTGGCGGTGGTGGACCTGGTGCCCGAAAGCGCCGAGGCGACCGCCTCGGCCATCGCCGCCGCCGGTGGCCGGGCCTGCGGGATAGCCGCCGACGTCAGCGACCCCTCCGGGCGGGCGCGGCTGCTGACAGAGGCGTCGGAGAGGCTCGGCCCGGTCGGGATCCTGGTCAACAACGCCGCCTACCACGGACCGCGGGTCGGCTTCATGGAGCTGGGCCCGGGCGAGTGGGAGCGGGTCATCGCCACCAACCTGACCGCGGCGGCGGAGCTGGCCCGGGGCGTGGCGCCGGGCATGATCTCCGTCGGAGAGGGCGCCATCGTCAACCTCACCGCCATACAGGCGGCCATGCCGCTGCCCACGTACGTCTCGTACGCGGCGAGCAAGGGCGGGTTGCTGGCCCTCACCCGGGCGCTGGCGGTGGAACTGTCACCCCACGGGATCAGGGTCAACTCCGTGTCGCCCGGGGCGGTGGCCACTCCGAGCAGCCGGGAATCGCTCGAAGCCGCCGGGGCCGGGGCGGACGCGGCCCGGGCCGGGGCGCCGGCCCCGACCCTGCTGGGCCGCATGGGCACGCCGGAGGAGATCGCCGCCGCGGTGGCGTGGCTGGCGTCCCCGCAGGCGTCCTTCATCACCGGAACGGAACTGATCGTCGACGGCGGCCGGCGCCTGTCACGGGCCCCCGACCCCTGGATGGGCCTCGGCACCCAACTGGGCTCCGGGGAGAAGTGAGGTGCGGGGTCCGGCATCGATCACCGAGGTCCGGGTCCGCACGCTGAAGGCGCCGCTCGACGAGCCGGTGGTCATGGCGTGCGGGGAGATATCGGCCCGGACCACCGTCCTGGTGGAGGTGGAGCGGGCCGACGGGCTGGTCGGCATCGGCGAGAGCTGGTCCAATCACCCCCACTGGGTGGCGGCGGAGCGGACAGCCACGCTCATCGACGGGATCGCCCCGCTGCTGCTGGGCGAGGACTCGCGCCACATCGCCGCCCTGCACGCCAAGCTGGCCCGGTCCCTGTCCGGACCGGCACGCCAGTGGGGCGGTCAGGCGCCCCTGCTGCAGGCGGTGAGCGGCGTGGACATCGCGCTGTGGGACCTGGCCGGCAGGAGCCTGGGGGTGGGCGTGGCCGATCTGATCGGCGGCCGCTACCGGGACCGGGTGCCGGCCTATGCCAGCGGGCTCGGGCCGGACCGGGTGGAGGACATCGGGGCGGCCTGCCTGGAAGCCGGTTGGGACGCCCTCAAGGTCCGCGTCGGGTTCGACCCCGACCTGGACCGGTCCAACCTGCAGGCCGCCCGCCGGATACTGGGGCCGGGCCGGCTGCTGGCGGCCGACGCCAACCAGGGCTGGCAGCCGGGGCAGGCCAGGCGCATGGCCCGGACCCTCGGGGATGTGGGGGTGGCGTGGATCGAGGAGCCCATCGCCGACGCCTCCCTGGAGGAACTCGACGGCTTCGCCGCCGTGACCGGGCTGACCGTGGCCCTGGGAGAGAACCTGGCCGGCAGCACCGCCTTCCTGGCGTATCTCGGCTCATCCGACCGGTTCCTCCTGCAACCGGACATCACCAAGGTCGGCGGGTTCAGTCATGCGTGGCCGGTCTGCCAGCTGGCCGGGGTGGCCGGGGTGGCCGTGGCCCCCCACTTCTACGGGGGTGGCATCGGCTGGGCCGCCACCCTGCAACTGGCGGCTGCATGCCCGGCGATCAGGAGCGTCGAGTACGACATCCGACCCAACCGGCTGCGGGACGACCTGCTGGCGCAACCCCCGGCGGTGGCCGAGGGGACGGTGCAGGTGCCGGCCGGTCCCGGGCTGGGGGTCAGCCTCGACGGCGACGCCGTCGACCGTTACACGACCGAGTCCAGACGGAGGACGTTATGAGCACAGCAGATGGTCATGAGAAGATCGGTGAGCCGGTACCCGGTGTCCGCAGCGGCGGCGCCGAGCGTCCCGGTGATCAGCCGGTGCAGGTGACCGATCCGACCACCGGATCGGTATTCGCCACCGTTCTGGGAGGTGGAAAAAGGGAGGCCCAGCGGGCCGTGGACGCGGCGTCGGCCGCTCTCCCCCAGTGGGCCGCCACCCCTCCCGCCCGTCGGGCCGCGGCCCTGCAGCAGGTGGCGTCGGCGCTGCGCCAGGAGGTGGACGACCTGGCCCGGCTGGTCACCATGGAAACCGGCAAGAGGATCGCCGAGGCCAGGGCCGAAGTGGGGTTCTCGGCTGACTTCTTCGACTGGTTCGCGGCGGCCGGGTCGGCTCTGGCCGGGGAGGTGTGCTCCGCCCGGCCCGGTACCACCCACTACGTCGCCCGTCAGCCGGTCGGCGTGGTCGCCGTGCTCACACCGTGGAACTTCCCCCTGTCCATACCGGCCCGCAAGCTGGCGGCGGCCATGGCGGCCGGGTGCACCACCCTGTTCAAACCGTCGGACGAGGCTCCCGTCAGCGGGCTCAGGCTGGCCGAGCTGATCGAGCAGGTCGTGCCGCCGGGGGTGGTGGAGACGGTGGTGGGGCCGCCCGATGACGTGGCGGCGGTGTGGTTGGCCGACCGGCGGGTACGCGGCGTCACCTTCACCGGTTCCACCCGGGTCGGCGCCCTGGTCGCGTCGCAGGTGGCCGGCCGCTTCGCCCGTACCGTGCTCGAACTGGGCGGGGCGTCGCCGTTCCTGGTCCTGCCCGACGCCGACCTGGACGTGGCCGTGGAGGCGTTGACGGTGGCCAAGTTCCGCAACAACGGCCAGTCCTGTATCGCCGCCAACACGGCCTGGATTCCCACGGCCCTGCTGCCCGAGGTGGTCGACAGGCTCGAGGCGGCCTGCGCGACCATGGCCGTCGGCGACCCCTTGGACGAGCCGACCGGGCTCGGACCCACCTGCACACCCAGGGACCCGGCCCGGTTGGGGGAGCTGGTGGACGACGCCAAGCAGCACGGAGCCCGGATCGTCTCGGGTGACCGGCCCGGCCATCTCGACGGCTTCTTCGTCCCGCCCACCCTCTGCGTCACCCCCGACCCCGGCGCCCGGGTGCTGGACGAGGAGATCTTCGGTCCGGTGCTGCCCGTGGTGGGCTACGACGACCTCGAAGACGCCCTGGTCCGGATCAACCGGTCGCCGTACGGGCTGGCCGGATACGTCTGCGGGTCGGACGTCGAAGCGGCCCGGAGGGTGGCCGCCCGCCTCGACGTGGGCCTGGTCGGCGTCAACACGGGCGCCCCCAACACCCCCCAGGTTCCCTTCGCCCCCCGCAACGACAGCGGGCTCGGGGTGGAGGGGGCGGCGGCCGGCCTGGAGCAGTTCCTGATCTACCAGACGGTGGCGGTGTCCTGATGGCCGGGAGGGGGGAGACCGACGGCCCGGCGGCGGGGTCCGGGGTGGGGACCGGATTCCTGGTGCGCGCCGTGGCCGCCGTCCACGAGCATCCCGACGCCGTGGACCTGGACCTGGTGGCCGTCCCCTACCACCTTCTGGGTGCCATCCCCGGCGTGCTCACTGACGAGCCGGCCGGGGACCAGGGCCTGGAACGCCGGCTGCCCAACGCCCCCCGGATCAGCGGTGACGACGACGGGGTGGCCCGGGGCCCGGGAGGGGTGGCCGCCGGGGTGGCCACCCGGCCCGCCACCCTCCGGGTGCGGGCCGCCTCGCCCCGCGTGCTGCGGCTGACCCTGGTGCCTGGTGGCGGATGGGGCCCGCCGGCCGACGGGACCGGGGACGGCATCCTGGTCGATCCGGCCCCGGGGGACACCACCCTGACGGTGTCCACCGGGGCGGGTACGACCACCGTCGCGACCGGGGAGTTGAGCCTCACCGTCGAGCACCGGCCGTTCCGGTGGAGCCTGAGCGACCGCGACGGGCGGCTCCTCACCCGCAGTGGGGGTGACCGCCGCCAGGCCGCCGGCCTGCCCTACACGGCCGCCCTGTCCATGGGCGACGGGTTCACGGCCGTCAGCCTGGAGCTGGCGGCCGGGGAGGTGGTGGCCGGGCTGGGCGAGCAGTTCGGGTCGGTGGTGCACAACGGGCGCCGGCTGGAACTGGTCGCCAACGACGCCCTCGGATCGGGCACGGAACTGGTCTACAAGGCGGCACCGGTGCTGCACTCCTCGGCCGGCTTCATGCTGTTCGTCCACACCCCGGGCCCGCTGACCGCCGACGTCGGGTGCCGCTTCCCGTCGGTGCTGGAGCTGACCAACGAGGAGGAGGACCGCCTGGACCTGTTCCTCATCGGGGGAGCCGGCCTGCAGGAGCGCCTGAGCGCCTACACCGAGCTGACCGGCCGCATGCCCCTCCCGCCCCGGTGGGCGCTCGGCAACTGGATGTCGCGCTGCCGGTACCCGAGCCGGTCGGCGCTGGAGTCCGTGGCCGACGAGCTGCGCCGGAAGGAGGTCCCCTGCGACGTTCTGCACATAGACCCCGACTGGCTGGTGCGCGACAAGCTCAACTGCGACTTCGACTGGAGCGAGGACAAGTACCCCCAGCCCGCCCAGATGATCCGTCAGCTGCACGACCGGGGGTTCCGGGTGTCGGTGTGGGAACTGCCGTACCTGGACCCCGAATCGCCCCGCTACGGCGAGGCGGAACGGGACGGCCTGCTGGTCCGTTCCCCCGACGGGGGCCCGGCGGCGGTGGCCCGCACCCCGTCGCGCGACGGCCGACCGCGGGGATTGGTGGACTTCTCCAATCCGGCCGCCCGCAAGTGGTGGCGGGAGCGCAACGGTTTCCTGCTGGACCTCGGCGTCGACGTGCTCAAGTGCGACTTCGGGGAGGGGCTGCCCGACGACGCGGTGATGGCGGACGGCCGGACCGGCCGGCGGTGGCGCAACATCTACCCCCTCTGGTACAACGCGACCGGGGCCGAGGCCATGCGGGAAGCCGGCCGGACGCCGTTCCTGTGGAGCCGCAGCGGCTGGGCCGGATCGCAGCGGTACCCGGCCCAGTGGGGTGGTGACCCGGAGGCCTCCGTGGCCGGGCTGGCCGCCACCGTGCGGGCCGGCATCAACTGGGGGCTGTCCGCGCCGGGCCTGTGGGGCCACGACATCGGCGGTTTCTACGGCGACGGCCCCAGCCCCGGGCTGTACGTGAGGTGGTCCCAGATCGGGTGCCTGTCGCCGCTGTCGCGCTTCCACGGCCTCGGGCCGCGCGAACCGTGGGCGTTCGGGGAGCAGGCGTTCGGGATCGTGCGGGAGTTCATACAGCTGCGGTACCGCCTGCTGCCCTACCTGTGGAGCGCGGCGTGCGAAGCCTCCCGCCACGGGTGGCCGGTGATGCGCCCGCTGGCGTTCGAGCAGCCCGACGACCCGCAGCTGTGGCGGGTCGAACACGAGTACCTGCTCGGGCCCGACCTGCTGGTGGTGGGGGTGCTGTCCGGCTCCGCCGACCCGGTACCGACCACAGTCGTGCTGCCTCC
>DASSZD010000008.1:0-2536 GCA_035702985.1 Acidimicrobiales bacterium | reverse complement strand
TTCCGCCGGGAGAAGCCCCGGACCAGGGCGATCGCCACCGCGATCCCGACCGCGGCGCTGACGAACTGCTGGACGGTGAGCACCCCGATCTGGGAGAAGTACGACATCGTGGTCTCGCCGCCGTAGTTCTGCCAGTTGGTGTTCGTGACGAACGAGGTGACCGTATTGAGGCTCAGAGCCGGGGTCACCTGGCCCAGGTGCTGCGGGTTGAGCGGGAGCGACCCCTGGATCCGCAGCAGCAGGTAACCGAAGGCCAGGAACAGCGCCGAGAAGATGATCGTCGACCCGGCGTAGCGTTTCCAGCTCTGCTCCTGCTCGGCGGAGGTGCCGATGAGCCGGTAGAAGGGCCGTTCCGCCCAGGCCAGGTAGCGGACCCGGCCCTCGAACACGCCGGCCATGTACGAGCCGAGATAACGCCAGGTGATGGCCAGGGCGGCGACCAGCACCACGATCGTCCAGAGGAACCCCATGGCTCAGAACCACTCCGGCTTGAACAGGGCCACGCCTATGTACAGAAACATCAGGATCGACAAACCGAGCAGAACGGCCTGAGAAGCGGTCATACCCGGTCCAGCGCCCAGATGAGGCCCATCATCGCCAGCACGAAGGCCAGGATGAAGAGCACGACGAGGAAGTCAGCCATGCCAGTGATGCTGATCCGGACCGGCTCAACAGGATCTGAACCGGGGCCCGGGGATCTGAACAGAATCTTCACGGCCGGGTGCGGGACAATGGCGGGGTGAGGAGGATCGTGGCGAGCGCGGTCGGGACGGTGGCCCTGGTGGCCGCCCTGAGCGCGGCGCTGGTGCCGGCCCGGGCCCACCTGAGCATCGCCACAGTCGGCCTGATCATGGTCGTGCCGGTGGTGCTGGCGGTGGTGACCGGCGGCTACGCGGCCGGCCTGGCCGGGGTGGCGGCCGGCTTCCTGGCATGGGATTTCGTTTTCATCCCGCCCTACTACACCCTCGACGTGGGCGCCGCCCAGAACTGGGTGGCGCTGGCCGTCTACGCCGCGGTGATGCTGCTGGTGGCCCGGGTGGTCAGCCGGCTGCAGGCGGCCCGCCGGGAGGCCCAGGCCCGGGCCTACGAAGCCCGGCGGCTGTTCGAGCTGTCGCAACTGCTGGTAGAGGACCGCTCGCTGCCGGAGTTGCTCGAGAGCATCGCCGTCGCCGTGCAGAACGTGTTCGGCGTGGCCGGGGTGGCGCTCCTCCTGCCCACCGGGGACCGCCTGGAGGTGGCCGCGTCGGTCGGAGAGCCCCCCGACGTGGCCGACCTGGAGACCTCCCACCCGGCGGTGGCCCGCCCGGTGGCGGTGGGGACGGTGGGCTCCCCGGCGGCGCCGGTGCGCACGGTGGCCCTGTCCGCCGCCGGCCGCCCCATCGGGTTGCTGGCCCTCAAGGGCGGCCCGACCGACCGGAGCGACTCGGTGCTCCTGCGGACCTTCGCCAACCACGCCGCCCTGGTGGTGGAGCGGGCCCAGCTACGGGCCCAGGCGGTGCGCACCCAGCTCCTGGAGGAGGTGGACTCGCTGCGGCGGGCCCTGCTGGGGTCGGTCTCCCACGACCTGCGCACGCCGCTGGCGGCCATGAAGGTGGCCTCGTCGACGCTGGTGCGGGGCGGGGCCGGCCCGGCCGGGTCCGAAGCCGACCGGGCCGACCGCCAGGAGCTGTACGACCTGCTGGACGGGGAGATCGACCGGCTGACCCGCCTGGTCAACGGGCTGCTGGACCTGTCCCGGTACCAGTCCGGGGCGTTGGAGCTGGGGTTGCAGGAGTGCTCGGTGCTGGACATGGTCACCGAGGCGGTGGCCGGCATGCGGGCCTCTCTCGGCGATCGCGACGTGGCGGTGGACGTCCCCGAGGACCTGCCCACCGTCACCGCCGACCCGGTGCTGATAGGCCAGGTGATCGTCAACCTGGTGGACAACGCCCACCGCCACGCCCCGCCCGGGACCCCGGTCACCGTGCAGGCCGAACCGGTGGGCGACCGGGTGCGCCTGTCGGTGCTGGATGCCGGTCCGGGGATCCCGGCCGACCAGCGGGAGGCCCTGTTCGAAGGGTTCGTCAGCTCGGGTGGCGGTGGCCGGGCCGGGATGGGACTGTGGATCTGCCGGGTGTTCGTCGAGGCCCACGGCGGCCGGTTGTGGGTGGAGGAGCCCGACCAGGGCGGATCCCGGTTCAGCTTCACATTGAGCACGGCCCGCCGGCCGGCGGCCCTCCTTCCATCCGGCCGGTGAACGGGATCCGGCCGCTGAACGGGATCCGGTCGTGACCCGGGTCCTGGTCGTGGACGACGACCCGTCCCTGCTCAAAGCCCTCCGCCTCGGGTTGAAGGCGTCCGGGCACGAAGTGGTGACGGCGGCGACGGGGGAGCAGGGGTTGCTGCAGACGGCGGCGGCCTCCCCCGACGTGGTGATCCTGGACCTGGGACTGCCCGACCTGGACGGCGTGGAGGTGGTACGCCGGGTCCGGGAGTGGAGCCAGGTCCCGATCGTGGTGCTGTCCGCCATCGACTCGGAGAACCGCAAGGTGGCGGC
>DASSZD010000157.1:0-6837 GCA_035702985.1 Acidimicrobiales bacterium | reverse complement strand
GGGGTGATGGCCTCCACGTCCTGGGTGGTCATGCGCTCGCGCACCACCCGCTCCATGCGGGACAGGCCCACCCGGACCTGGTTCTGGATCAGCTCGCCGACCGAGCGGATACGCCGGTTGGCGAAGTGGTCCTGGTCGTCGAGGCGGTAGCCGGACTCCCCCTTGGCCAGGTTGAGCAGGTAGCTGCAGGCGGCCAGGATCTCGGCCCTCGACAGCACCCCCTGGCCGTCCTGGGGCCGGTCCAGCTGGACGCCGAACAGCTCCTCGATGCGGTCCATCTCGGGGCCCAGCTTGCGGTCCAGCTTGTAGCGGCCGACCCGGGTCAGGTCGTAGCGCTTGGGGTTGAAGAAGGCGTTCTCGAAGTACACCCGGGCCGACTCGGCGCTCGGGGGCTCACCCGGGCGGGCCCGCTTGTAGATCTCGAGCAGGGCCTCCTCCTGGGTGGGGGCCAGCTCCCGCTCCTTCTCCCACTGACCCTCGAGGAAGTCGAAGTGGCGCACGAAGCGGTCGATGAAGCCGTCGTCGTTGGTGTAGCCGAGGGCCCGGAGCAGCACGAACAGGCTGAGCCGGCGCTTGCGGGCCACCCGGGAGCCGGCGGTGATCTCCTTGCCCGGCTTGGCCTCCACGTCGAACTCGATCCACTCACCGCGGTAGGGGTGGATGGTCCCGGTCACGACGGTCTTCAGGTCCCTTCCGGGCTGAAAAATGACCCCCGGGCTGCGGACCAGCTGGGACACCACGACCCGCTCGGTGCCGTTGATGATGAAGGTGCCCTTGTCCGTCATCATCGGGAAATCCCCCATGAAGACGGTCTGCTCCTTGATCTCGCCGGTGTTGGCGTTCTGGAACTGGGCGCGCACGAAGATCGGCGCGGCGTAGGTCATGTCCTTCTCTTTGCACTCCTCCACCGAGAATTTCGGGGGTGGGCGCAGGTCCTGATCGCTGGGATCGAACTCGAGGATCAGCTTGAGCGATCCGGAGAAGTCCTCGATCGGACTGATATCGCGGAACGTGTCAGCCAGTCCCTCTTCGAGGAACCACCTGAACGAGTCACGCTGGATGGAGATGAGATCCGGCAGAGGCAGGACCTCATCGAGGTTGGCGAAGGAGAAACGCTCCCGGGACGCGGAACGAGAGGGCAAAACCTACTCCTGGGGCAGTACGGGATGGAAGATCGCCGTAGACCCGCGACAGGTCCGCGCCAAAGACTGGGGAGACGCAGAACGGGGGACCACGGCAGGGGCCAGTCTAGGACGACGGGCGCACTAAGGCAAGCTAAGGCTGCCGTCTGCCTCGGTTTCTGCGTAAGGGTACGGCACAAGGTCGATTCGGTCAAGGTTTGGGGCCCAGAATCGGCCGCCGGCCTCCCGGGCGGGCCCCCGGGGGCCCCCTACTTGGCGCCCCCCATGGAGGGGTCACCCTCGTCGGGCCTGGACGGCAGGCTGGTCACCGTCTTGTCCCGCATCCAGTCGAAGCGGGCCAGCAGGGCGGTCAGCTTGGACGAGATGGGGCCCAGGGAGAGCAGGTGGGGGTGGGGGTGGGTGGCCACCATGGTGTCGGCGTGATCCACCTTCTCGCCCAGCTCGCTCCGCTCCTCCGGCGACAGCGCGGCGTCCAGGCCGGGGAACACGTCGGTCCGGCACCGGGCGATGTGGGCGTCGATGACGTCCTTGAGCTCCGACACCATCTGCGGCACATCGGGCGAGTTGAACTTGCGCCGCTCGATCAGGACCATCAGCCGTTCGATCTGCTCGTAGTCGCCGAGAAGCTGGTTCGACAGGTCGTCGCCGCACCGGCTCTTGACGACGGGAGCCACCTCGCTGCGCTCGGCCGCCACGTGGGCGGCCAGCTCCTGCAGCAGGTCGTGGAGCACCGCCGGCCGGTCCAGGTCGGGCCGGCTCACCTGGTCGAACAACTCGGCCACCCGGCGGTGCTGGGCCTCCAACACGTCCTTCACTGAAGCGCTCACGTAGTCGTGATACCCACTCGCCCCCGATAGTCGCCCCCGCCGGCGGGGCCGGTGCCGGCCGGCCCGGGGGACGACTCCCCTACCGGGGCACCATCCGTGAGCGGGAATTCCTTCTGTGAGCCGCATTCCAGCGACCAGCGCTGATCCTGCTCAAAGTTGGAATTCCGGCACACAGTTCGCGCCACCAGGGCCCCTCTTTTTCCGACATTTCCGACACGGCTGCCCGGTCCGCCTCCGGCCCACCCGCCGCACCGATGCCCGGGTCGGGCCGGCGCCGGGGAAGGCAATGCTTGCGTTCCGGTCTCCGGGTAGGCGAGTATTGGTACCGGAAGGGGATCGGGTCCCGGCGGGAACCGGTGGGCAGCCCTGCCTGCTGCCAACTCGAGGAGCCCCGCATGGATTCGAAGACGAACGTCCCCTCCTTCACCGTCAGCCTCCGGGGCTACGACCGGGTGGAGGTGGATGAGTATCTCGATTCGCTGGCCGACGCTCTGGGGCAGGTGGAAGACGCCCAGGAGCAGAACCGGCGCCTCCAGACCCACATCGGCCGGCTCAACGGCCGGATCAAGGATCTCGAGGACCGGATCAACGCCGACACGCCCAAGACCGGGGCCATCATCGGGGAGCGCATCGGCATCCTGCTGCGCACCGCCGAGGAGACCGCCGCCGACACGGTGCAGCGGGCCGAGGCCCGGGCCGTCGAGATGGTGACCGAGGCCGAGCAGCGGGTCACCGACTCCCAGGAGACGGCCCGGGTGACCGTCGCCGGCGGCCAGGAGCAGGCCCGGCGCATCGAGGCGTCGGCCCGGGCGGAGGCGGCCGAGATCATCTCCGAGGCGGAGGCCCGGGCCGCCGCCCGGACCCGCCAGATCGAGCAGTGGGCCGAGCAGGTCGTGTCCCACACCCGGGCCGAGGAGGCCCGGATGCTGCGCGAGCAGCAGGAGAAGCGCAACGCCGCCCTGGCCGAGCTGGCCGCCCTGCGCGAGCAGCGCGACGGGGTGGCCGCCACCCTGGCCGCCCTGCGCGAGACGCTGGGCCAGGCCCTGGGCCTGGTGGTGCCGCCGGTGCATCCCGCCCCGCCGGCCGAGCTGGCCCAGACCGCCGGCGCCGGGGCCGCCGCTGACGCCGCCATCGACGCCGAAGCCGCCGGTTCCGACCGCCTCCCCTTCGGTACCGCCCTCGAGCTCCACGCCGGCGACCCGACCGACGAGCCGGGAGCCGCCCCGGCAGCCGACGCCGGGACCGGGGCCGAATCTGGGGCCGGGGCCCACGGCGACCATGCCGGGACGGACGCGCTGGAGACCCACGGGGCCGACCAGTCGGAGGCCGACGAGCCGGAGACCGGGGCCGAGGCCGACGCGGACGCCGACGCCGACGCCGAGGATCAGGCGGAGGCCGGGGCCGCCGGCCACAACGGGTTCGCCGCCGCCCCGCCCGCCCCCGGGATCGCAGAGGCCGGGGGCTCCGCCGAGGAGACCTCCCACCGGGCCCCCTTCGACGGCGAGGCGTTCGACTCCGGCGCCGAGGGCTCCGAGGCGCCGGAGCCGGTCACCAGCGAGGTCGAGGTGGTGCGCATCCAGGACGCCGGCATCGATTCGCAGGATGACGAGTTCGAGGCCAAGCTCGAGGCCTGGGTCTCCGAGGGCGCCAAGCACTTCCGCCGGATGTGAGAGGCCGCATCTGGCTGATCGTGGGGGCGGCGGCCGGGATCGCCATCGCCGCCGGCCGGCTGCCCTACCTGGCCGGCGCCGGCCGCACGCTGGCCGCCACCGCCGAGCGGCTGGTGCTGAGCGGGGCCGACCGGATCATCTCGGCGGCGGCCGCCGCCGGGGCGTCCAAGCGGGTGGTGCTGGGCTTCGGGAGCCTCATCGCGGTGGTGCTGCCGGGCCTGACCGCCCTGCTGCTGGTGGTGGCCGCCCGGGCCACGCTGCGCATCCGGGCCATCATCGCCGTGCTGGTGGTGGCCCTGGGCGCCGCCAGCTACCTGTACCACCCGCACGGCAACGCCACCGGGGTCCTGGTCCTGGCCCTGGCCTTCGCCGGCCTGGCGGTGACCCTCAGCGGCCCCCTCCTCGTAGCCCCCCTGGCCCTGGGAGCCGGGCTGATCGGCGCCGAGTACCTGCCCACCCTGGTCTCCAACGGGTTGAGCGCCACCCGCACCAGCGTCAACGCCATGCATCTGGCCCTGTTCAACAGCCCCGGCACCCCGACCGGGCTGGAGGTGGCGCTCCTGATCGTGGCCGCCATACCGTTCGCCTGGGCCGCCCGGCTCATCCTGTTCAGGTAGGCCGGCCCGGATAAGAAGGCAAAAAAAGAAGAGCCCGGGCCCCCGCAGGGACCCGGGCTTCTCCGTGTGGGCGGCCCGAACGGGCCGGGACTACTTGAGCTCGACGGTGGCGCCGGCGCCCTCGAGCTGGGCCTTGGCCTTCTCGGCGTCTTCCTTGCTGACCTTCTCGAGCACCGGCTTGGGGGCGGCGTCGACCAGATCCTTGGCCTCCTTGAGGCCCAGGCTGGTGAGGGCCCGCACCTCCTTGATGACCTGGATCTTCTTGTCACCGGCGGCGGTCAGGACGACGTCGAACTCGTCCTGCTCCTCGGCGGCGGGGGCCTCGCCCCCACCGGCGGCGGCGGGCGCGGCGGCCACCGCGACGGGCGCGGCGGCGGTGACGCCGAAGCGCTCCTCGAAGTCCTTCAGCAGCTCGGAGAGCTCGAGGACGGTGAGGTTGGCGATGCTGTCGAGGATCTCTTCCTTGCTAGCCATGTTTCTCTACTCCTGGTTGATATGAGTTCGGGTGTGTTGTTCGGTGTGGGGCCGGGGGCCGGCCGTCAGGCTTCGTCGGTCGCCTCGGCGACCGTCTCGGGGGTGGGGGGAGCGGCGTCGGCGGCCTCGGCGGCTGCCTCGTCACCGGCCGCCGGGGAAGCCTCGGCGGTCTCGGCCTCGGCGGTCTCGGCCTCGTCAGCGGCCGCCGGGGCGGCCTCGGCCTCGGCAGCACCGCCGGACCCGGCCGGCTGGCCCGATTCCAGCTTGTCCCGCAGGGCGGCCAGGCCGTAGGCCAGGTTGCGGGGCAGGGCCTGGAGCAGGCCGGCCATCTGCTGCATGGGAGCGGCGATGGCGCCGGCCAGCTGGGCCAGCAGCATCTCACGCGACGGCAGGTCGGCCAGGGCCGAGGTCTCCCGGGCGTCGATGATCTTGTCGCCGAGGACGCCGCCCTTGATCACCAGCAGCGGGTTGGTGCGGGCGTAGTCCCGCAGGGCCTTGGCCACCGCGGCGGCGTCGCCCTTGACGAACGTGATGCCGGTCGGCCCGTGCAGCATGGGTTCCAGGTCGGCCAGCCCCTGCTCCTTGGCGGCCAGTTCGACCAGGGTGTTCTTGTAGATCTTGTACTCGCCGCCGTTGGTGCGCAGCTGGCGGCGCAGACCGGCCAGATCCTTGACCTTGAGCCCGCGGTACTCGGTCAGGATCACGGCGTCGGAGGAACCGAAGTGCTCGCGCACCTCGTCCACTACGGCGACTTTCTCCGGTCTCGGGTTGTCCACGGTCACCTCCTTCTCGTGTGCTCGCCGACGCGCGGGCGGCACCAACAGGAGAAGGGGCACACCACACCTCGTCGGGCTGGGCCCGGCGGCCCACTTAGACGCCCCTGGGGGCGTACCGGATGTCTACGGCTGATGAGATCAGATTGTGTGTACCCGGGCGGACCCGGGAACCGCAGGATTATAGCCGGCCCGGCCGCCGGCCCGTATCGCGGGCGGCGGGGGCCAGGTCGGCGGCGGCCGGGCCGGCGACTCCGGCGGTCAGGCGGCGGGTGATCATCCGCTCCACCACGAACGACACGAACGGGCACCAGCCGGCCACCACCATGCCCACGAAGTACCAGATGCCGATGCGGTAGGCCAGCAGCATGTTGACCACGGTGGCCAGGTAGATGATGTACAGCACCCCGTGGATGGGCCCGAGCACGGCGTCGATGCTCGGGAACGGGATGGTCGCGAACACCGCGATCAGCATCACGCCCACGATCCAGGCCATGATCCGGTAGCGCAGGAGGGGGTCTCGGAGGGTCAAAGTCCCCGGGGATTGCGCCACGTCTTCGCCTTTCCTCTGACGGCCAACATGGCCAGGTACCGGTTGTATTCGGTCATCTCGTCGTGGGGGCCGTCGGTGTCGGCCGCCTCGGACAGGAGCAGGGCGTCCAGCTCCGGTCTGCCGGCCTCCATCAGCCCGCTCTCCCCCGCCGGGACCAGCGCCGGACCGGAACCGGGGTCGGAGCTGCCGGCGGTGACCTGCCGGCGGGCCGCCGGCCCGATCACCCGTCCGCCCACCTCCTCCGAACCCACCGTCAGGGCGGTAGCCGAGCGGGGCAGGGTGCGGGCCACCACGTCGGCGCTGGCCTGGCGCATGCGGCGGTGGAACTCCTGGCGGCGGGCGATGTCGGCGGGAGTGTCGTGGACCAGCTGCCACCAGCCGATCCCGGCGACCACGATGAACGCCGGCCACTCCACCGAGTAGAAGTAGCTGAGGGTGTTGCCCTGCGCGGCCCGGGTGATCTGCCACCAGGCGGCGATGGCGCAGCCGGTGGCGATCACCAGGAAAACGAAGTGCAGCAGCAGCGACCGCGGGTTCACCCACTGGTACACCCGCGGATGGCGACGCTCGAGAAACGACACTACGAACGATGCTAGGTAACGCACCGCCGTAGCGGGCAGCGCGTGGTCAGTTCATCGGAGCGCGCCCCGATGACTCAGGCCGTGGCCAGGTCCTCGTCGGTGACGCGCAGGGCGTTGGGATCGATGTCCACGCCCGGGCCCATGGTGGAGCTGACGGCCACCGACTTGATGTAGCGGCCCTTGGCGGCGGCCGGCTTGGC
>DASSZD010000069.1:0-6697 GCA_035702985.1 Acidimicrobiales bacterium | reverse complement strand
CGCCATACCGGCTTCCGGCGGGCCCTGCTGGAGGTGTACACGCCCCGCTACGGGGCGGGCTGGGAGTCGTTCCTCGACTCGGGGGTGCTCTACGCCCGGATAGCCGCCCGGAGGATGTTCGTCTTCGCCGCGAGCCCGGGGTAACCGGGGGCAGCCCGGGCCAGGTGACCTCTGACCTTTGAGAGTGCTCCGGTCACCGATTCTGGTGACAGGAACTGCTTCTGGTGCCACGAATGGACATGGGATGTCGATTCCTGTCACCAGTTGCCGTTCCTGTCACCAGTTCCGGCCGTGGGCGGGAGCCGGCGTTCCCGCCGGTCGCCGCCGGCGGTCAGACTGTTCGGATGACCAGGGCGGGAGGCCAGAGGCGGTTGGACGCGCTCAGCCTGGCTACCTTCGTGGCTCTGGGGCTGCCCGACGGGATGCTGGGCACGGCGTGGCCGGCACTGCGCCACAGCTTCGGCGCCCCCGTCGGCGACCTGGGCTTGGTGCTGCTGGTGTCCACGACCGGATCGGTCCTGGTGACGGTGTTCGTCGGGTATCTCATCCGCCGGCTGGGGGTGCCGGTGCTACTGGCGACCGGCCTGACCTGTGCGGCGGCGGCCGGGGCCGGCTTCGCCGTCGCCCCGGCGTTCGGGGTGGTGCTGGGGGTGGCGCTGCTGTTCGGGGTGGCCGCCGGGCTGATGGACGGTGGCCTCAACACCGCCGTCGGGCTGTCCGGGCGGCGTCGGCTGCTGAACCTGCTGCACGGGGCGTACGGGGTGGGCACCGCGGTAGGTCCGCTGGTGGTGACCGTGGCCCTGCTGGGCGGCTCGTGGCGGCCGGCGTATCTGGTGCTGCTGGCGGTCGATGTAGCCCTGGGCGTTCTGTGGCTGCTCCATCGACGGGGCCGTCGCCGGCGGGCGGACCCGGCCCCGGGTCCGGGCCCGGGCCCGAGTTCGGGGGACGCCGGACCGGCGCCGGCTGCGGGGCCGGGGGACGCAGGACCGGCACCGGTTGCGGGGCCGGGGGCCGCGGGGCCGGGGTCGGAGGAGCGACCGCAGCCGGCCGGAGGCGGGCGGCGCTACGGGGGGGCCATCGTGGCCGGCATCGCCATGTTCTTCGTCTACACGGGCCTCGAGGTCAGCGCCGGCCAGTGGGAGACCACCTTCGCCCGGACCCACCTGCAGTTGTCGGCGTCGGCGGCCGGCCTGGCCACCTTCGGGTACTGGGCGGCGCTGACCGCAGCGCGCATCGGACTGGCCCTGGTGCCGCGCCCGCCCTCCCACCAGGCCGTGGTCCGCTGGGGCTGCCTGGTGGCGGTGGGGGCGGCCGGGCTGATCTGGTGGGACCCGGCCACGCCGGCCACGGTGGTCGGTTTCGTGATCCTGGGCGCGTCGCTGGCCGGCGTGTTCCCGGCGCTGATCGCCCTCACCCCGGGCCGGCTGGGCGAGCGCCGGGCGTCCAACGTGATCGCCTGGCAGGTCGGGGCGGCCGCGGCGGGTGGGGCCGGGATATCGGCTCTGGTCGGCCTGCTGATCGGGGTCACCAGCGTGGCTGTCCTGGGCCCGGCGCTGGTGGTGCTGGCCATCCTGCTGGTTGGTGTGGAGCTCGCCCTCACCCGCCTGGCTCCGCTGGAGTCGTGAACTCCGGGCCCCGGGACCGGCCGGGCGCTGCACAATGGGTCCATGGTTCGCTGCGTCGGTTGCGGGGCCGCGGTGTCGGAGTGGGCCGCTTGCTGCCCCTGCTGCCGGGCCGACCTCGCCGACGCCGTCCCCATCCGCCCGGCGTCGCACCACCCCGGTCCGCCCTGCCATCCCGATCCGCCGGCGCCCACCGGGGCGGACAGGGCGACGGCGGACGGGGCGACGGCGGACAGGGCGGCGGCGGACGGGGCGGCCACGGACGGGGCGGCGGACAGGGCTGCGGACAGGGCCGCCGGCGTCGGGGGCGCCCCCGGGAACCGGCGGCGGCTGACCAGGCCGGTGCTGGCCCTGGTGGCGGCGGTCCTGGCGGTCATCGGAACGGGCTCGGGGCTGTCCCTGGCCTCCGACCTGACCGGCCGGGGGACGTCCGCCGGCCCGGGGGGCGCCGGTCCGGGGGCGCTGCTCGGCGCCGGGACGCTGCGTTCCGACGTGGTCGTCTACAGCGGGCCGGCCGGTGTCCGGGTCGTCCCGGTTGACGACCGGCGCCCGATCTACCTGTCGGGTGCCCCGACCGGGCCGGCCGAGCAGACCTCGGCCGGGACGGTGTTCGTGCAGGGCGGCACCGCCTACCTTCTCGCCCCGCCCTACGCCGGGCCGCCCCGCCCCCTGCTGCAGGCGGACGGGCTGTTCCCCATGCTGTGGCCCGGGGTGGTGGGCGCCGAGAGGGACGCCGGCCCGGGGCAGGTGGAGGCGTCGTTCGTGGACCTGCAGGACGGCCACCCGTCGCACTCGCCGTGGTGGGTGTTCCCGGCCGGTTACCGGCCCATCAGCCAGCTGCTGGCGTCGGGGCCGGGGGGAGCCGTCCTGCCCTGGCAGCCGGCCGACGGCGGGGTCAGATTCGGCGCCTCCCTGGGCGCCGCGGTATCGGTGATGACCTCGGCCACCCCGGAGGTGGCCTGGCTGTCCGCACGCGGGTGCGCGCCGGACGGCGAGTGCCTCCTCCACGTGGACAACCTGAACGCCGATGACCCGGGCGACGGCCGGGTGGTGCCGCCGCCCGCCGGCCACGCCGGGTACCTGCCCGGAGGGGCCCTGTCGCCGGACGGCCAGCAGATGGCCGCCTTCGTGGCCGACCCGCCGGGTCACCCCCACCAGGCCGAGCTGGTCATCATCGACACGGACCGGGCCCAGGCCACCGTCGTCCCCGACAGCCTGGTCCCGCTGGCCGGCGGGTGGCCCGCCGCCGGCTGGACCCCGGACGGCGCGTTCGTGCTGTTCTCCGGGGCCGGGGGGTCCATGCACCTGTACCGGCCGGGGAGCTCCAGAGCGTTCCCGCTGCACCAGGCGGCCTCCGACAGCTTCGCGGTGGGCTGACCGCGAAGCTGTCGGAGAGGGTGCCCCGGAAGCGCCGGCGGCGGGGGCGGTGGGGGAGGACTAGGCGGCCGGCCGGGGAGTGGGCCGGCGCACGAACTGGCCCTGCGGCTCACCCGTGATCTTGCCGTCCTCGAGCACCCGGTGCCCCCGCAGGAAGGTGTCGGTGACCCGGGCGGTCATGTCGAAGCCCTCGAACGGGGTGTACTCCTGGGAGGACTCCGACTCGGCGGCCCGCACCGTCCAGCTGGCCCCGGTGTCGACCAGGCAGAAGTCCGCGTCGTAGCCCACCGCCACGTCGCCCTTGGTGTGCAGGCCGAACCGGCGGGCCGGGTTGAGGCAGACCAGCTCGGCCACCCGGCCCAGCGACAGGCCCCGCCGGGATCCCTCGGTGATCAGGCCGGGCAACAGGTACTCGGTGCCGCCGAAGCCGGACTTGGCCAGGAACACGTCCTCGCGGGGGGAACCGAACTTGGTCTCGTCCTTGCAGCAGGCGTGATCGCTCACCACCCAGTCCAGCTCGCCGGCCAACAGGTGGTCCCACAGGGCCTCCACGTCCTCACGCGGCCGCAGCGGCGGGTTGACCTTGCCGCCCACGCCGGCGGCGGCCGTGTGGATGTCGGCCAGCAAGTGGCCGATGGTGACCTCCCGGCGGAAATCAACGTGAGGGAAGGTCTTGGCCATCAACAGCGCCGCCTCCACCGCCTTGCGCGACGACAGGTGCAGCAGGTTGATATTGGGCAGGCCGGTCTCGTGGGCCAGGTAGGAGGCGATGGTCACCGCCAGGCCCTCCGAGTGCGGCGGGCGGGAGGCGTGATAGGCCTCCAACCCGGTGAGGCGGCCCTCCTCCTCCACGATGCGGGTGTAGGCGGCCATGATCTCGGCCGTCTCGCAGTGCAGCGACAGCGAGATGTCGTCGGCCATCCCGGCGAAGCGGGCGTCCTCCCGGGCCTTCTGGATGCCCCGCATGACGAACTCGAAGTGGGCGTAGTCGTAGGACTCGCCCTCCGGCAGCATGAGGAACTGCTCCTGGGATGCGGACCGGCCGTGCAGGCCGTGCGTGCCGTAGAACATGAAGATCTTGAACGACGGGATCCCGAAGTCGGCGATCAGCGACGGGATCTCGTCGATGTGGCTGCGCAGGATGGGGGCCACGTGGAAGCCGTAGTCGACGAAGGCACGCCCGGCGGCGGCGTCGAGGGCGACCGGCATGACCTCGGAGTAGGGGCCGCTGCGGTTGAGGTAGTAGGCGCCGGTGCGCAGGTAGGTGATGCCGGTGGTGACCCCACCCTGGGCGCAGGCCCGGCTCTCGGTCACGGTGTCGGCGTCGAGGGGGTTGTAGATCCCCCAGTGCTGGTGGACGTCGACCGCCCCGGGGAACAGGTGCCGGCCCCGGCCGTCCACCACCGCGGCTGCGTCCTCGGCCGGGATGGATGCCTCGATGCGGGTGAAGCGCCCGCCCTCGACGCCGACGTCCAGGGACTCGGGATCCCGTCCGGGGCGCACCACCTTCACGTTCTTCACCAGCAGATCGAGCATGCTCAGCTCCTTGACTCTCTAGTTTTGATCGGAAAAAGGGCCGCCCGTGGCGGCATCCAGCGCCATCGCCGCGAACAGCTCGCCGACCGAGGGCAGCCGGTCCAGGCCGGCCACCAGCTGCTCAACCCGGTCCACCGCCTCCGGGTCCAGCAGCCGCCCGGCGTTGTTGGAGAACTTGAGGGCCAGCTCCTCGAACGTCAGCGGCCGGTCCGGGCCGCCCCGGTTGGTCAGCACCGGTGACACCACCTCGGTGCCGTCCACCAGGGTGGCCCGCAGCACGGAGGGGAACTGGGCCGGGAAGATGGCCGTGCACTCGGGGTCGGCCACCACGTCGACCTTGGCCATGATGGCCCGCCGCTGCGGGTCCCGGGCCAGTTCGTCGGTGTAGTCGTCCAGCCCGGCGCCCAGGCCGCCGCCGCCGAGCAGGCCCACGGCCACGGCGTAGGGCCCGCTGAACTGGGCCATGTATCCGGTGGCCGGCGCCCGCTTCACATCCAGCGGCTCGCCGATGGTCCGCACGATCGACTCCGCCACTCCCAGCTGCAGGCTCTCGATCTGCTCCGGCCGGATGCCCCTGCGGCGGAGCACCGCCGCCGCGTCGATGGCGGTGTGGGTGAAGTGGTTGGCCGGGTACGGCTTGAAGAAGATCCCCGGCACCTCCCACTTGTCGCCCAGGCCGTCGGTGACCCACTCGGGGTAGAACTCCCCGTGCAGCCAGGCCTGGAAGAAACCGAAGCGGCCCTCCAGCACGGTGGGCGGGCCGGTGAAACCGGCGGCGACCAGCCCTACCGCGGACAGGGCGGAGTGGGCGGCCCACCCGCAGTGCATGCGCTTGACCGTGCCCCCGGTGCGGTTGGCCTCGATGACCCCCGACCCCATGGAGGCGGCCAGGCCCAGGCAGTGCACCAGACCCTCCTCGTCCAGGCCGGCCAGCAGCCCGGCCGACACCGCCGCTCCCAGCGTGCCGCAGATGGAAGTGGCGTGCTGGCCGTGGTCGAAGAAGATGTTGCGGCCGGTCGAGCGGTCGTAGCCGGCCATGCCCAGGCGGACGCACACCTCCAGGCCGGCGGCCACCGCCGCCATCAGGTCCCGCCCGTTCCGGCCGTGGGCCTCGGCTGCGGCCAGGGCGGCCGGCACCACCGACGCGCTCGGGTGCAGCACCGACGGCAGGTGGGTGTCGTCGTAGTCCAGGGAGTGGGCCAGCGTGCCGTTGACCAGCGCCGCCAGAGCGGCGGGCAACGGCTCGGCGACCCCGACGGCGTGGGCTTCCGGCCGGCCGCCCTGGCCGATCGCGTAGCGGCGCACCGCGTCGCTGGTGTCGAGGGGGCTGGAGGCCACGCAGATGCCCAGGATGTCCAGCACCCGCTTGCGGACGCTGTCGACCACCTCGCCGGGCAGCACGTCGTACGGGTGCTCGACGGCGAAACGGGCCACCCGCTGGGCCAGCGTCACCTCGCTCATGCCCCCGCCCCGGGGATCACGGCCAGGGGCCGCACCGGGGAACCGGTGGCACCCACCAGATTGAGCGGGACGGCCACGAAGGTGAACTCGTGCACCCCGGCCGCGCTGACCCCCTCCAGGTCCAGGGCCTCGATGATGTAGACCCCCCGCTCCACCAGCAGCACCCGGTGGGCCGGGAGCAGGGCGTGGCCACCGCCGGCCGGCAGCTGCTCGAAGGCGATGGTGTCGGCGCCGGCAGCCCGCACCCCGGCGGCGGCCAGCCAGGCGGCTCCGGACTCGCCCACCCCCGGCACACCGGACTCTCGGCCCACGTAGGCCTCGGTGCCCTCGGCGAAGCGGCGGCCCCAGCCGCTGCGGACCAGCACCACGTCCCCCGCCCCGGGGCGGACGCCGTGGTGGGCGCAGGTCTTCTCCAGGTCGTCGACGGTGATCTCGTAGGCCGGCGGGCAGGCGGCGATGCCCAAGGCGGCGGGCACGTCCAGCAGCAACCCCCGGGTGACCATGGGGGCGATGGTGTGCACCCCGTGCTCCATGAACCGGCCTCCGGCCTGCTCCTCGGCGGCGTCGGTCCCTCCGTGCAGGCAGCCCTGGAAGGACACGTGGGCCAGCGAGTCGATGTGGGTCCCCACGTGGGTGCCGGTGACCAGCAGGTCGTTGGCGGCGGAGCTGCCGTCCGAGCGGTACGAGTCGCCGTGCCGGCG
>DASSZD010000047.1:0-5484 GCA_035702985.1 Acidimicrobiales bacterium | reverse complement strand
GCGGCGGCCCCATCTCGGACAGATTCTGGATTGGCAGGGCATTCCGTTTGGTGTGCCAGGTGGGACCACTCCCTGACCGTCCTGCCCCGGGTAACTGGTGGGGATTCACCAGATGGCCCAGCGGCCGCTCTAGCGGCCAGTCACCTCCGAGGTCCCAGTACAACAATCACTACTCAGCTGGACCACCTCCTTTCCTCGGTGAGCAGATGCTACCGAGGATGGATCCGGATGCAAAGCATTTCCGGTTCCGGTTTCCGGGCCCGGGTGCCGGCGGCTCAGATGCCGATGCGCTGGGCCAGCAGCTCGCGGTGGTAGGTGGGGTCGCCGAAGAGCAGCTCCGAGCTCTTGGCCCGCTTGAAGTACAGGTGGGCCGGGTGCTCCCAGGTGAAGCCGATACCGCCATGGATCTGGATGTTCTCGGCGGTGGCGTGGAAGTACGCCTCGGAGCAGTACGACTTGGCCAGGCTGGCCACGACGGGCAGCTCGTCGTTGTCCTCGGCGGCGGCCCAACCGGCGTAATAGGCCGCCGACTTGGCGGACTCCACCTCGAGCAGCATGTCCGCACACTTGTGCTTGATGGCCTGGAAGCTCCCGATGGGGCGGCCGAACTGCACCCGCACCTTGGCGTACTCGACGGCCATCTCGAGGACCTTCTGGGCCCCCCCGACCTGCTCGGCGGCCAGGGCCACGGCAGCCAGGTCGAGCATCTTGGCCGTCGCCGCCCAGCCCTCCCCGTCGCCGCCGACCAGCCGGGCCGGGGTCGACTCGAAGGTCAGCCGGGCCTGCTTGCGGGTCTGGTCCATGGTCGAAAGGGGCGTGGCCGTGAAGCCGGAGGCGCCCTTGTCCACGGCGAAGATCGACACGCCGGCGGCGGTGCGGGCGGCCACCAGGACCAGGTCGGCGGTGTGGCCGTCCAGCACGTAGAGCTTCTCGCCGGTGAGGGTCCAGTCGCGGCCCGAGCCGGACGCCTGGAGGGTCACGCCCTCCTCGTCCCACCGCCCGGAGGCCTCGGCCAGAGCCACCGTGGCGATCTTGGAGCCGTCGGCGATGCCGGGCAGGTAGTCCTTCTTGGCCGAGTCGTCACCGGACACCATCAGCAGGTTGGCGGCCAGGGCCACGCTGGAAAAATACGGAGCGCACAGCAGCGCCCGACCCATCTCCTCCAGGACCACGATCAGCTCGACGTAGGTGTAGCCGGAACCGCCGAATTCCTCGGGGATGATCAGGCCCTGCAGGCCCAGCTGCTCGCCCATCTGCTTCCACACGGCCGGGTCGTAGCCCTCGGCGGTGTCCATGAGCCGGCGCACCTCGGACTCGGAGGACTTGTCCTCCAGGAAGCGGCGGACCGCCTTCCGGAGCTCTTCCTGCTCTTCACTGAACGCGAAATTCACGCTGATGGGTCCCCCTCGGGCACGCCGGTGGTTCGGTGGTCGGGTTTCAGGACCCCCTTTCTAGCCCATAGGCTGGCGGCGATGCACTACGAGGACACCTCGGCCGAGATCCACCGCGTGGTGGTCGGCCCCATGGACAACAACGTCTATGTCGTGCGCTGCAAGCAGACCGGCGACGCCGTGCTGATCGACGCGGCCAACGAGCACGAGAAGCTGCTGGAGATGTGCCAGCGCCTCGGGGTGCGCAGGGTCCTGGAGACCCACGGCCACTGGGACCACATCCAGGCCGTGCCGGCCGTGCGCGACGCCGGCTACGACGTGGGGGTGACCTCCGCCGACGCCGAGATGCTGCCCTCCTACGACTTCGTGCTCGACGACGACTCCGTCATCGAGGTGGGCCGGCTGAAGCTGCACGCCATCGCCACCCCGGGCCACACCCCCGGGTCGATCTGCTTCCGCCTCGAAGGCTCGCCGGTGCTGTTCAGCGGCGACACCCTGTTCCCCGGCGGTCCCGGCGCGACCAAGCTCCCAGGCGGCGACTTCGCCACCATCATCCGCTCCATCGAGGACCGGCTGTTCTCCCGGCTTCCGGGCGACACCATCGTCATGCCCGGCCACGGCGACGACACCACCATCGGGACCGAGAGCCCGCACCTGCAGGAGTGGGTCGACCGGGGCTGGTGACCCCGGGGGCTGACAGAGCGCACGGCCGCGCAGACGCCGGTGCCGGCGGGACGGACCCGGGGCTGGTAGGTCGAAGCCGGAGCGGCCGGCCCGGCGTGTGAGTTCGAGGGGTGGGTTGTTGCCGCTACAGGGCAGAAACCCCACCCCTCGACCGGGCGCACCCCCCGACCAGGCGCACCGCCCGGGCGCACCCCCCGACCAGGCCCCCGCCTCCAGGCACCCCACCGGCGCACCAGGCGCCCGGCAGGCGGGCCCTAGGACCCGGTCAGCGGATGGCGGGGGGCGTCGACCAGCTCCAGGTCGTCGGGCAGCCCCTCCACGGTGACGCTGTCGCCCTCCACCGTGACCGACACCCGGGCCCCGGCGAGCGGGATGCGCCCCACGTGCAGCCGCCCGATCTGCTCGGGTAGCGCCGGGTGCAGCCACACCTTGCCCCGGGGCACCCACGGGTCCAGGCGGAGCAGGGTGCGCAGCATGAGCAGCGGCGACGCCGCCGCCCACGCCTGGGGCGAGCACGACGTCGGGTACGGCACGATGATCGGCTGTTCCATCCGCTCCAGGCCGCTGTACAGCTCGGGCAGCCGGCCGCCCTGGGCCATGGCGGCGTCGACCACCGCCATGATGACCCGCTGGGCCTCCCGCACGTAGCCGTAGCGCATGAGGCCGGCGGCGATGATGGCGTTGTCGTGGGGCCACACCGACCCGCAGTGGTAGCTGATGGGGTTGTAGCCGACCATCGACGCCCCGAGGGTGCGTACCCCCCAGCCGCTGAACATGTCGGGGCCGGCCAGCTTCTTGGCCACCAGGTCGGCCTTGTCGGCGTCGAGGATGCCGGTCCACAGGCAGTGGCCCATGTTCGACGCCAGGGCGTCGATGGGCTTCTTGTCCCGGTCCAGGCCCATGGCCAGCCAGCCCTTGTCCTCCAGCCAGAAGTCCCGGTTGAAGTCGGTTTTGAGCTGGGCCGCCCGGGCCCGCAGGTCGGCGGACAGGGCGCTGTCGCCGGCCTCGGCGGCGAAGAACGCCCGGGCCAGGTAGGCGCCGTAGGTGTAGCCCTGCACCTCGGCCAGGGCGATGGGCGGCTCGGCCAGCCGGCCGTCGGCGAACCGGATGGCGTCGTGGGAGTCCTTCCACCCCTGGTTGCGCAGGCCCCGATCCGAGGTGCGCTGGTACTCCACGTAGCCGTCCCCGTCGCGGTCGCCGAACTTCTCGACCCACTCGAGGGCCCGGTCGGCGTGCGGGAGCAGCTCGTCGACGGCCTCCCGGGCCAGGCCCCAGCGGCGCAGCTCGCCGAGCAGCATCACGAACAACGGGGTGGCGTCGGCCGTCCCGTAGTAGATCGTGCCACCCCCGAGCGACAGCGACGAGGCGTCCCCGAAGCGCATCTCGTGCAGGATGCGGCCCGGCTCCTCCTCGTTGTAGGGGCGGACGTCGCAGCCCTGGAACCGGGCCAGGGTCTGGAGGGTGCCGAGGGCCAGCTCCGGGTCCACCAGGAGAGCCATGTGGGCGCTGATCAGCGAGTCGCGGCCGAACAGGGTCATGAACCACGGCGCCCCCGCCGCCACCACGGTCCGCTCCGGATAGTCGGGGTCGAAGATGCGCAGGGCGCCGAGGTCCTCGGCGCTGCGGGCCACCACCGCCCGCACCCCCTCGTGGTCGGTGTCGACCACCGGCACGCTGCGCCGCCACGCCGCCATGCGCTCCGCCGGCTTGGCCCGGGCGACCGGCTGACCGCACAGCCAGCGGGGTTCGATCTCGTCGGTGTCGATGCCGCAGGAGAACTGCTCGCACAGCGTCCAGCTGCCCTTCGACGGGATGATGACCTCCCAGCGGGCTATGGGACCGTCCAGCTCCGCCCTCTCGGAGAACGAGATGCGCAGGCTGCGGCGGTGGTTGCCGGACCTGTGCCGGAACATCAACGTTCCGTCCACCGACTCGACGGCGCCTTCCGCCTCGGCCGAGATGCGCCCTTCTTTGACCTGGAACAGGTCCGCGAAGTCGGCCCCGTAGGTGATCTCGACGGCGCAGTAGGCCGGCTCCTCGCCGAAGTTGCGCACCACCAGGTCCTCGCGCATGCCCCGGCCCACGTAGCGGCGCATCTCGATCATCAGGTCGGAGTCGGCCCGCCCGGGACGGGGCCGGGACCGGGCGACGAAGGTGGCGGTGTAGGGGTCGGGGGTGGCCCGGGCCAGCGGTTCGGGGTACTCCCCGTTGATCCGCATCCGGAACATCGACAGGAACCGGGTGTCCCGGAAGAACAGCCCCTCGGCCGACTCGGGCAGCACCTCGCCGCCCGCCGAGCAGATCAGGAAGGCGGACCCTTCGACCAGGGTCACCCGGTCCCTGGGACCGCCCAGGGACACGCTCGCCTGCGACGTCCACGGGCCTGGGTCACCGGATGCAGGCATCGACGGGGAGGCTAGTTGGGGGAAAAGGGGGGCCCGGGCCGGCCATGGACATATTTTTCCCTATCGTCGTAGTGGTAATACACTTGGAGGGTGGCTCCCCCCCTGTTCGAGGTCAAAGATCTGCACGCGTCGGTCGAGGGCACGCCGATCCTCAAAGGGGTCGATCTGGTCGTGGACACCGGACAGGTGCACGCCCTGATGGGACCCAACGGGTCCGGCAAGTCCACCCTGGCCAACACGCTGCTCGGCAACCCGGCGTACCAGGTGACCGGCGGCCGGATCCTGTTCAAGGGGGAGGACATCACCGACTGGCCGGCCGACGTGCGGGGCAAGGCCGGGGTGTTCCTGGCGTTCCAGCACCCCGAGGAGATCCCCGGGGTGCCGGTGGCGCAGTTCCTGCGCCAGGCCCTGTCCGCCCGGCGGGGTATGGACCTGTCGGTGCTCGAGCTGCGGGTGTCGATCATGGAGTGGATGAAGAAGCTGGGCATGGATCCCTCCTTCGGCGACCGCTACCTCAACGAGGGGTTCTCCGGCGGGGAGAAGAAGCGCAACGAGGTCCTGCAGATGGCCATCCTGGAGCCGGAGATCGCCATCCTGGACGAGACGGACTCCGGTCTCGACATCGACGCTCTCGGGGTGGTGGCCCGGGGGGTGCAGGCCGTGCGGGCGGCCCGGCCGGAGCTGGGGGTGCTGGTCGTCACCCACTACCACCGGATCCTGGACCAGCTGAAGCCCGACGTGGTGCACCTGCTGGTCGACGGCCGCATCGTCAACACCGGCGGGCCGGAACTGGCCCTGCAGATCGAGCAGGAAGGTTACGAGGCGTGGCGCTAGACCCGGTCCGCATCAAGAAGGACTTCCCCATCCTGGACCAGACGGTCCACGGCAAGCGGCTGGTCTACCTGGACTCGGCGGCGTCCTCGCAGAAGCCGGTCGCGGTGATCGAGGCCATGAGCCGCTACTACGAGACCACCCACGCCAACGTGCACCGGGGGGTGTACGCC
>DASSZD010000100.1:0-27038 GCA_035702985.1 Acidimicrobiales bacterium | reverse complement strand
GTCGCGACCGGCGTGAGCCATTGCGGGGCGGGGTGCACGCTGGGGGACATCTGCGCCGAGTGGGCGGTGTTCGGTCTCGGAGTGTCGATCAGCGGTCTGTCACTGTTGCCGGAGTACATCGGCGACTACATCCTGGCGTTGACGCTCGGAATCGCCTTCCAGTACTTCGCCATCGCCCCGATGCGCGGCCTCGGACCGCGCAAGGGGCTGATCGAGGCGGCCAAGGCGGACGTGCTGTCGTTGACCAGCTTCGAGGTGGGCCTGTTCGGGTGGATGGCCCTCACGCAGTTCGTGTTCTTCCCTCACCACATCCACCCCGACCACGCCGCCTACTGGTTTCTCATGCAGGTCGGGATGATCGTCGGCTACTTCACCGCCTGGCCCACCAACGTGTGGCTCATCCGCAGGGGCATCAAGGAGGCCATGTAGCTCCTGGGGCCGGATTCGAGCGGGCGGTCGCGCCGGATCCGGCTGTCCGGCGTGGGCGCCGGCAGGCACCTCATCGTACGGTCAGGGTGCCCGCCATGCCCTCCCGGGCGTGGCCCGGCACGGGGCACAGGTACCGGTAGCTGCCGGGGGTGGAGGCGGTGAAATCGACGGTCGCCTCGTGCATCCCGGCCGAGGTGGACCCACCGAGGAACCAGACCGCCGCTCCCGGGAAGGCCGGGCCGGACGTCATCATCGGCATCCACGACGAGGCCGCCTCGGAGGAAGTGACCACCAGACCGTGGGCCATGTCCCCATCGGCATTGATGAACCGGATAGAGATCCGGGCGCCAGCCGGTACCACGATGGTCGGGTCGGTGAGGCCGGCGATGCGGAAGTTCTCCGCCGGCATGGACGGGCTGGCCACCACCGTCAAGCGGACGGTGGTGGTGCTGAAGGCAACGGTGTCGGCGGCCCGGTCGATACCGGCCCCGGCTGGGACCTCAGCACCCAGACGGGTGGCCTCGGCGGCGCTGACCCGGGGTCCGGGCGAGCCGGCGAACAGGGAACCCATGACCTGGCCCGGATCGGCGCCGCCTCCTGCCATGAACCCGGGCAGCGCGCCGCCGGTCATCCAGCCCGGAGCCGACGCACCGCCCATCATCCAGCCGTATCCGCTCGGGCCGGTCATCCATCCGTAGCCCGAGCCGCCCATCATGGTCGACGGGCCGATCCCGTAGCGCCCCATCACCGACTGGTAGTAGCCGTAGGCCGAAGCGGACGAGGCCGCCGAGCCGCCGACGGTCATGGCGAGCCCGACCCCCAGGCCGCTGGCGGCCAGCGCCGCAGCGACGGCGAGGACGGTGCGCCGGCGCCGGGGCGGGGAGGTGTCCCGGGCAGGTGTCGGCTGGGGACGGTGAGCGGTGGCGGTCATGGACGCGATACCTCTTCTCGGAACCGACTCGGGAACACCAAGTGCGTTGCCACCGTCATGGTGTGGTCGGGGTTGCGGGACGGGGTAGGGCCGTCCGACCGGTCCCGATGCCGACCAATGGCCCTACCCCCCACGGGTATACCGGGGCGAATGTCGACGTGCAGGGCCGGGCCCGATCCGGGCACCCCACAGGAGGTCGAGACCGATGATGTGGTATTGGGGTGGCGGAGTGCACTGGTGGGGATGGCTACTGGGCTTCTTCGCCATGATCGCCTTCTGGGGTCTGGTCGTCTGGGGCATCTGGTATGCCGTGACCGGTCACACCCGCCGCTACGAGCAGCCCGAACAACCTGTCGATGTCAAGCGGGTCCTCGACGAGCGTCTGGCCCGCGGCGAGATCGGCGCCGAGGAGTACCGCCGGCTGCTGGACCTGATTCGGGGCGGCCCCACCTCCGACGCGGATCGGCGGCCTCCCGTGGAAACGCCGGGCCAGCGCTGAGCCGGGGCCGCACCGGCCGCAACCGGCCGTCAGCGGGGCCCGCCCCCCAGCTGATCAGTCCCGGCGGAGGCTGAACCTGACCGGGGTGCCTCGGCTGGCGTCCCAGTGCTCGGCGCAGCCGGTGGAGCAGAACCAGACGGAGCCGCCGTCGCCCCGTCGGAAGGCGGCGGCGCCGGCCGGCTGGACGGTCATCCCGCACACCGGGTCGGTGGCCCGCTCCGGCATGTAGCGGTCGGGATCGGCGCTGAAGGCTTCGGCGCAGCCGGCGCAGCAGAAGCTGATGGTGCGCCCCCGGTGCCCGAGCCGGGCAGCCGCGCCGGCGGGGTCGACGGTCATGCCGCACACCGGGTCCAGGGTTTCGAGGTCGACACCTGCGCCGTGACCGGCGTCACCGTGGTCGTGGCCGCCGGTGGCCTCGATGCCGGCGAAGCGCCCGGGATCGGCATCGAAGCGGTGCTTGCAGTGCTCGGAGCAGAAGAAGATGCGTTGCCCGTTGTGGGTCGTGGAGGCGGGGGCGTGAGCCGTCTCGACCTGCATGCCGCAGACCGGGTCCTTGGCGTAGCCGGCACCCCCACCGAAGCGCTCACGGTTGCGGTACAGCCAGTACAGGCCGGCGAAGCCCACCAGGGCGACGATGTTCAGCACGGTCGTGTAGTTCCACTTCAGGGTGTCCCCCACCACCTGACCGGGCGTGGCGGCGGGGATCCAGCCCAGCCCCCGGAACAGGTACTCGGTGACCAGCCCGGCGGCGGACATGACCGTCCAGAACACCGCCAGCATCCGCAGGGCCATGGCCCCGCCGTACTGCTTGCGGTAGATGAGGACCAGGGGCAGTGCGATCAGGTCGGCGAAGACGAACGCCACCACCCCACCGAAGGTGATGCCCCCGGCCCAGAGGGCGGCGGCGAGGGGCACGTTGCCGACCGAGCACACGAAACTGATCAGGGCGACGAACGGACCGACGACGACGTTCTCCAGGCTGGTCCAGAACCCGTGACCGTGGATGAACACGTCCGACCACACCGACTGGGGCACCAGCTCGGACAGGAACCCGGCGATCAGGAAGCCGATCGCCAGTTCCTTGCGCAGCATGGTCAGATCACTCATGGTGTAGCCCGCGGCATCGGACCATCCGGCCCGGGTGCGGATCCGCCGCCGCCAGCCCTCCCTCTCGAGGGCCTCGTCGGACCCGTGCTGGTGGCCGCCGCCCGCCCCGGCCTCCACGTGCGCCCGGGCCCGGGCGACGCTCCGGCCCCGCAGCCACAGGCCGCCGAAAGCGACCAGCATCACGATCATGATGGCCCCGCCGATGAACTCGGCCGCCAGGAACTGCCACCCGATCAGCACCAGCAGCACGATGCCCAGCTCCACTACCAGATTGGTGGAGGCGAACATGAACACCATCGATGCCAGGAAATCCGCGCCCCGGGCGAACAGCGACCGGGCCATGGCGGACGCCGCGTAGGAGCAGCTGGAGGACACCATCCCGTAGACCGACGCCCGGGCCACCGACGCCGGGCGGTGGTCGCCCAACTGGCGCTGCATGGCGTCGCGGGACACGAACGCCTGGACCGCCCCGGACAGCCCGAAGCCCAGCACCAACGCCCACAGGGTGTCCCAGAACATGTAGAACCCCTCGCGGATGCTGCGGCCGATGTCGCCCCAGAATCCCCCGAAGGTCAGCGCGAGCAACTCAGCGTGCACGATGCCTCCTCCGCCGCGCCCCGAGCAGGTCGGCCAGCTCGCGCAGGGTCCAAGCCAGCCGGCCCAGCAGGCCGGTCGAGCAGGTTGGTGCGCCCCCGGCGGCGGGCCCGCACACGTCCCTGGGGCGCGGCGCGTTCACGAGCGCACCAGCCGTTCGATGGCGGCCCGTGCCTCGGCGATCTTCTCATCGGCGTCGGGGCCGCCCGCCGCCACGGCGTCGTGCACGCAGTGGCTGAGATGATCCCCGAGCAGTTCGAGAGCCACCGCCTGGAGCGCCCGGGTGGCAGCCGAGACCTGGGTCAGCACGTCTATGCAGTAGGTATCGTCCTCCACCATCCGGGTGATGCCCCGGACCTGGCCCTCCACCCGGCGCAGCCGCTTGAGGACCGCCTCCTTGTTGGCGCTGTAGCCGACCATCGTCCACCTCCCGAGAACGTCCCGACTATACCCCCCAAGGGTATAGTTCCAACAGGGTGGCCGATCCTGTCTGCCCAGTGGCAGGTCGGGCGGCGCTCTGCCGGGGGGCCGCAGGACCTCAGCCGGGGCCGCTCACCCAGCCGGCCGGGTCACCACCGGTCGACACCGACGGTGCCGCGCCGGTCGGTCAGGCGTGCTGGCCGGGTTCGTGGGCGGCGTGGCTGGCCGGCTCCAGCTGGAAGGTGGAGTGCTCCACGTCGAAGTGGTGGCCCAGGCAGTCCTGGAGGGAGTCCAGGATCTGCGGGGCGTGCCCGGAGGCGAAGCAGTGGTCCTCCACCACGACGTGGGCAGAGAGGGTGGGCAGGTTGGAAGTGAGCGTCCAGACGTGCAGGTCGTGCACCCCGAGCACGTGCTCCACCCCGGCGATGTGGGCCCGGACCTCCTGGAGGGACACGTCGTCGGGGGCGGCCTGGAGCAGGATGCGCCCGGCATCGCGCAGCAGGCCCCACGCGGCGTGAGCCATCAGCGCGGCGACCAGCAGAGATGCCACGGCGTCGGCCCGGGCCCATCCGGTGAGCAGGATGACCAGCCCGGCCGCCGCCGTGCCGAGGAAGGCGTACAGATCGGTGACGATGTGGGCGAAGGCCCCCTTGACGTTGAGGCTGGTCCGGTTGGCCCGGGCCAGCACTGCGGTGGCGGCCACGTTGACCACCGCGCCGGCCAGGGCCACGCCCAGGACCACGGCGCCCTCCACTCCGGGCGGGGTGATCAGCCGGCGGATCCCCTCGATGGTGATCACGGCCCCGATCACCGCCAGCGTGACCCCGTTGCCGGCGGCGGAGAGAATCTCGGCCCGCTTCAACCCGTAGGTCCATCTGCCGCCGGCCGGGCGAGCCGCCAGGTGGGCGGCCCACACGCTGGCCGCCAGGGCGGCTACGTCGGTCAGCATGTGACCGGCGTCGGCCAGCAGAGCCAGCGAACCAGAGGAGATGGCGGCGACCACCTCGCCCACCATGAACGCCGAGATCAGCCCCAGCGCCACCGCCAGGTACCGCACATCGGCGTTTCCACCCACCCCGTGGGCGTGACCTCCGTGCCCGTGGTCGTCGTGGCCCCCACCGGCGGGGCTGTGGCCGCCATCGCCATCGGAGGTGGACGCAGCCGGGCTGTCGACGCCGCGCCGATCGCCGGCGGTGGGAGGGACCGGATGGTCCACAGCTTTGTGGTCGGTCATGAGCCTCTACACCTGGAACAGAGCGATCGGTGCCGCTGACGTTGCTACCCCGATAGTGACACGTATATCTTCACAGATGTGAAGGTGTCAAGCGCGAAGGGGACGGAAGCGGTGGGGGAGGCGGTGGTCGGCCTCGACAGCTGCACGGTGCGGACCGTGGACACCGAGCGGGTGGCGGCCACCCGCCAGCGGCTGATCGACTCCGACGACGCCGCCGACCTGGCAGCCGTGTTCCGGTTGCTCGGCGACCCCAAGCGCATCCGTATCCTGTCCGCCCTCCTGGAAGCAGGCGAGCTGTGCGTGTGCGACCTGGCCGCCGCCACCGACGTCACCGAGACGGCGGTGTCGCAGGCCATGCGACTGCTGCGCACCGCCGGCATCGTCCGCCAGCGGAGGGACGGCCGGACCGTCTACTACCGCCTGGACGACGCGCACGTCCGCCTGATCCTCGACATCTCCCACCAGCACATCACCCACCACCGCGAATCCTGAGGCACCGCCCGGCCAGGAGGCCGGGACGTCAGGTCAGCCGTCGGCCCGGTCGGCGCCGGAGCGGGCTGCGCTGCGGCGCCGGACCAACCACCACACGATGGCCGCCACCAGGACGACCGCTATCACCACGCTGGCCACGCTGAAGCCCGAGGCGACCGAGTCCCAGTTGGCGGCCACGGCGTAACCGATGGCGGCCAGGGCGAAGGTCCAGGGCAGGCTGCCGATCAGGGTGAACAGGGCGAAGCGGCCGACGGGCATCTCGGCCACCCCGGCCGGGAGGCTGATGAACGTACGGATCACCGGGAGCACCCGGCCCACCAGTACGGCCAGGTCGCCCCGGCGGGCGAAGAACGCCTCCGCCCGGTCCAGGTGCTCGGCCCGTATGAAGATGTACCGGCCGTACCGTTCGAGCAGGGGCCGGCCCCCGGCCCGGCCCACCGCGTAGGCGATCATCGACCCCACCAGGTTGCCCAACGCTCCGGCGATGGCCACCCCGACCAGGCCGACGTGGGGATGGGTGGCGGCCAGTAGGCCCCCGGCCAGCGCCCCACCGAAGAGCATGATCACCTCGCTCGGCACCGGGATGCAGGCCGACTCCAGGACCATGAGCACGAACACGGCCGCGTAACCGTGGTGGGCGACCGAGTTCGTCAGAAAGTGGTTCAACGGGTGTCCGATCCTCGAGCGTGGTGGTCAGCGGATGGCGGCGGCAGCCCGGTAGGTGCGCTCGGCCATCTCGAACAGGTGGTTGATGTCGTAGGCGGCCAGCAGGGACGCCGCCACCGCGGCGCCTGCGGCGCCTATCAGCAAGCCTTCCAGCAGGAGGTGCCGGCGGGGCGGGCGGTCCAGCAGCGACCCGACCCGCTGGACCACGTCAGCGCCCGCCGCGCTGAGTGCGAACACCGGCCGGCGGCGCGACTCGTAGTTGCGAACGGCGACCTGTCCGATGGTCTCGGCGACCAGCCGCCGGTCGGAGACCGACGCCGCCGCCACCTCGTCGGCCCATCGCTCGGCGGTCAGGCGTATCGCAGCGGGAACCCGGGCCATGAGCGGATTGACCGCGGCGGCCAGCTCGGCGGCCGTCACGTGCAGATCGTGGTGGGCGTCGAGGTGGGCCTGTTCGTGGGCCAGCACCGCCCGACGCTGCCCGGGGGTCAACTGCTGCACCAGACCGCTCGTCGCCACGATGCACCCCGGCCAGCCGGGAACGGCGAACGCCGACAGATCGGCGCCGGGGATCACCACCAGCGGCTCGGCGATGCGGCGGGCCTCCCCCCATGCCGCCAGCAGGGGCCGGCCGTGGCGCCACCCCAGCCGGATGACCCGCAGCATCTGGACCAACAGCACGGCCAGCGCCACTGCGGTGGCACCGCTACGGGACTGGGGGGAAGAACGCAGCCACGCCGCTGACCAGTGCCCGACGGCGGCCAGCGGCGTCCACTGGCCAAGGAGGGCCACGACGAACAGGGCGGGCACGGCCACGGAACTGGCGGCCACCAGCACCGAGCCACCCGAGAGGATCCACGTGGCCGCCCGGGGCCGCATCCGGTGGGCCAGGTGCGGACCGACGACGCCGAACAGGACGGAGGCCCCGGCCAGCATCCAGACGGAGACGGACCACGTGCCGGCGGTCATGGCTGGCGGTCCCGCTCGAGCAGGACGCGCAACGACGTCAGGGTCTGGTCGTCCAGGCCGTCCACGAACTGGCTGAGCACGTCCAGCCGGTCGGGCTCCCCGGTCAGGAGGCGCCGCATCCGGCTGGCCGCCAGGCCGGCCTGGTCGAGGACGGCGGTGTAGACGAACCCGCGGCCGCTGGCTCGCCGGTCCAGGGCGCCCTTCTCGTGCAGGCGGGTCAATATGGTGTTGACCGTGGTGTAGGCCAGGTTCCCGGCCAGGCGGTCCCGGACCTGACCGGCCGACATCGGCTGGTCCCCCGACGCCCAGAGGACCGCCAGGACGTCAGCTTCCAGGGCGCCGCGCGCCCGCCGCTCGACCATTCGGGTGTAGTCCTACCTCGATCCCTACTACTACAAAACTGTCGTAGCTAGGCTACCGTAGAGTCCCCGTGGGTTACCAGGCGCCTTCTGTGCCCCCGGCCGCGAGCGATCGAGGATCGTTCACGTCACCGATCCGCGCCCAGGACGTCGACATCGTGCACATACACGCCTCGAGGCCACGATCATCGGGGAAGGCCGGGCCCGGGCCCGGCTCGAGAGCTTCCTCGGGCGGACCGGGATGGATGCGTCGGTGCAGCTGCCAGGAGCGGTGTCGCGGCCGGCGGTGGCGGCCTCCCTGGCCGGAGCGGACCTGTACGTGGCGCCGGCCCGGCTGGAGTCGTTCGGCATCGCCGCCCTCGAAGCCCGCTGCGCCGGGTTGCGGGTGCTGGCCATGGCCGGGACGGGCATGGAGGAGTTCGTCACCGACGGAAAGGAAGGCTGGCTGGTCGACTGCGACGACCGGATGGAGGACAAGATCGTGGAGCTGGCCGCCGACCGGGAGCAGCTGCTGGCCGCCGCCCGCCACAACCGAACCTGCCCGCCGGACATCAGCTGGTCCAGCGTCCTGCGCACCTGCGGTCAGCTGTACGCCGAGGCCGGCGCCCGTCAGTTCCGGGCTCCCTCGGCCCCTCCCGTGAACCTTTACCGAACCATAACCGCAGTACCGTAGGGGCCTTAAGCGCCACTTCAGGTTGGACCATGCAAGATCTACCAGTGCCCCCCGAATACACCTTCAGGCCGTTTTGACCCAGGAGAAGACCGGGCGCGCCTATCGCGATGATCCGAGTTGCCTACCGGACGGCTACCGGGCCGCCGGAGGCGGTCCGTCCCGCCGGCCCCGCTCGGGCCGGGGCGGCCACCGCCGGTCCGGCCACGGGCTGCGGGCTCTGCTGCCCATTCCGGCCGCGCTCAGTGTCCTGATCGTGCTGTTCCTGGCCGTGTCGGTGGTCGGGGCGGCGACCACCCCCGGTAACCAGGGGTTCAAGGCCAAGTGGGCGGACTGGCTGCGGGCCCATCACGCCGCCTTCGTCGTCAACCCGATGGAGAAGTGGTACTACTCCAGCCACGCCCCGGCCAAGGGGGGCCGGCCCAAGGCGCTCAACCACGTCCCCACCGCCGGCTCCCGCAGCCTGACCGCCACCCAGCCGGTCAGCACCCACCTCGCCCCGCCGACGCCTGTGCCGCTGGTGGTGCAGCCGGCGCTGCCCGGCGAGGGGATGTGGCAACCTACCGGTCCCCTGATCGACGGGCACTACGGCATGTACGTGGCCCAGTTCCGGGCTGACACCGTCTACACCAGCCAGATCACCTCGGCGGTGTGGATCGACCCCACCCTGCTGCGCCTGCGGCTCGTCCCCGGGGCCCAGGAGCCGGGTGGTACCTGGACCACTCCTCCCGACCTGACCGGGACGGCGGCCGCCCGGGCGGTCGCCGCCTTCAACGGCGGGTTCCGCTTCCAGGACGCCCAGGGCGGTTTCTACCTGGACGGGCGGACGGCGGTTCCCCTGCGGGCCGGCGCGGCCTCGGTGGTCATCTACAAGGACGGCCGGGTAAACGTGGGGGCCTGGGGCAGCGAGGTCACCATGACCCCCGACGTGGAAGCGGTGCTCCAGAACCTGGTGCCGCTGGTGGACCACGGCCAGATAGCCCCGGACGCCACCTACCACGACACCCACATCTGGGGTAACACGCTGGGGGCCAACACGGTGGTGGCCCGGTCCGGTATCGGTGTCACCTCATCCGGCGCGGTGGTCTACGTGGCCGGCCCGGCCCTGACGGCCAAGACGCTGGCGGAGTCCCTGCAGCGGGCCGGGGCGGTCCGGGGCATGACCCTGGACATCAACCCGGAGTGGGTGACGTTCAACTTCTTCACCCATCCCAACGCCGCCGATCCGGCCCAGACGGTGGGCTCCAAGCTCTACCCCACCATGCAGAGACCGGCAGACCGGTATCTGGGGCCGGGGGCGGAGTCCCGTGACTTCTTCAGCATCTCCACCAGCTGACGGCGGTGGCCGCCGGTAGCCGGCCCGGATCCGGGTCCCGCCGGCCACGACGGCCGCCACGGCGGCGACGACGGCCGGGCACCGTGCCGGTCGGGCTGGCCATCACCGCGGTCATCGTCGCCGCCGTGGTCGCCGGGGTGGGGCTGTCCCGGCTGCTGTCGCGGCCTACCCGGGCCGCCCCGTCCGCCTGCTACGTGGCGACCTCGGGCAGCCGGGACACCTACACGCTGACGCCCGATCAGGCCCAGAACGCCGCCATCGTCGCCGCCGTGGCCCTGAAGCAGGGGCTTCCGGACCACGCCGTGACCGTCGCCCTGGCCACCTCCCTGCGGGAGTCCCACCTGCGGGACCTGCCCTACGGCGACCGGGACTCGGTGGGCCTGTTCCAGCAGCGACCGTCGCAGGGCTGGGGCACCCGGAGCCAGCTCCTCGACCCGGTCTATGCGACCGCCGCCTTCTACCACCGCCTGACCCAGGTCCCGGGATGGCAGACCATGCCGGTGACCGAGGCCGCCCAGAGCGTGCAGCGCAGCGCCACCCCGCTCGCCTACGCCGCCTGGGAGGCGGAGGGGCGGGCCCTGGCGGCGGCGCTGACCGGGGAGGCGCCGGCCGGCTTCACCTGCCACCTGACCGGTTTCAGCGGCCCGCCGCCCCTGACCGACGCCCTCGACGCGGCGGCTGCATCGGAGATGGGATCGCTGATGCTCGCCACCCCGGTCAGCGAGAAGCTGGGGTGGGAGGTGGCATCGTGGGCGGTGGCCCACGCCTGGCGCTACCACATCCCCCGGGTCACCGTGGCCGGATGGAGGTGGACGGCGTCGTCGGGGCGCTGGACGCACTACGGGAGCGTCACGGCGGCATCGACGACCACCGTCCAGGTCGCCTATCCGAGTTGAGCTGGACGGGGCAGAACCGCCCCGGCGCTATGCCCGGGCGGTGCGACTGCCGCGCCGGCCGGGCAGGAGGGCGAGGGCGTCCGCCCACTCCACCCGCTGGCCCACCGCCGCCACCGTGATCCCCCAGCCCACCCCGAGCAGGAACCCGAAGGTGACGTCGCTGAACCAGTGCACCCCCAGGATGAGCCGGGTGTCGAGCACGAACAACGACGCCAGCACGGCCAGGATCCACGGCCACAACCAGCGGTAGGTGAACCAGGCGGTGGCAGCCATGGCGATCAGCACCGAGGTCACGGCGACCGAGTGGCCGGACGGGTAGGAGTAGGTGGTCTCGTGCACCCCGGGGACGGCACCCGGCGCCGGGTAGTTGGCGGTGGGGGGCCGGTGCCGGTGGATGACGTGGCGGATGGCGAACACCTGGAACTCCCCGCCCAGATAGGCCGCCAACGGAACCAGCGATCGGATGGAACGGGTCACGGCGAACCATATGGCGGAGATGACCACCACTACGACCGCCAGCTTGGGGGCGTCGCCGATGAAGGCCACCACCTTGGCCACGCCGACCAGGCCGGCCCGGTTGTGAAGCTCCCACGCCCCCACCTGGTTGTCCCAGCCCTGGATCAGGCCGCCGCCGTGAACCCCGACGAAGGCCAGCCCGAGGACCAGGCCCACCACGAAGAGTGCGGCGGCCACCCCGATCAGTACGGCGACCGAGGTGAAGATCCGCCGGCGGGCCTCCGGAGCAGCGAGCCGGCCGGATCGGACATGGGTCGCAGGGGACAAAGCACACAGCCTTTCTGCTGAGGTGCGGGGCTGCCCAAAAGGTTAACTCCGGGTGTCCACCGGGATAATGGCGGGCGAACCGGCCGGCCAACCGGTCCCGGCACGGGCGGCCGTAGGATCGGATCGTGGTCCACCCGTGAGCAGCCTGACCATCTACGGGGTGGTGGTGCTGGTCTTCATGATGGCCATGTACGCCCTGGAGTCCCGTCACCGCCGCTACGTCGCGGCGTTCGCCGTGGGCTGCGCCCTGTCCTCCAGCTACGGGTTCCTGTCCGGGGCGTGGCCGTTCGGCGCGGTGGAGGCGGTGTGGTGCCTGGTCGCCATGCGCCGCTACGCCGCCTCCGCCCCGGAGCGACGCCGGTGAGGGACCTCGAGGACATGCTGCGCCGGTCGGGGGCGGCGTGGCCGGCCATCTCCCGCCCGCCCCGTACCCCGGAGCAGCGGGACCCGACGGCACCGCCCCCGCCCCCGCCCGGAGACGGGAGCCGGCGGGTCCTGAACCGTCCGTGGCTGCGCCTGGCGGTGACCGTCGTGGTCCTGCCGGGGGTGGTGCTCCTGGCGCTCCTGGTGGCCCGCCACGACCCGAGCCGGGGGCTGCCCACCGGCCGGACCGGGTCGGTGCCCGTGGCCGGTCCCCCCCTCCTGAGAGGCGTCCCCGCCGACACCCCCGCGGTGCAGGTCGCGGCGGGCACGGCCGGCTCGGCCCCCTGGAGCGTGTGGGCCGGCTTCAGCGCCGGCCGGCTGGATCTCAGGGTGGTCACCCCGGCCGGCACCTCGACATCGAGCTCCGACCCGGCCCGGTCGGCGTCCCTGGTGGCCCGCACCTTCGGGGCCGCTCCGGGGTTCCCGGCGGTGCTGGTCTACGGGGTCACCTCCGCTCCGGCGGCCTCGGTCCTGATGTCCGCCGGCGGCGGCCGCACGACCGCCCCGGCCTACCGGCCGCCGGCCCTCCGGGGGCTGAGCTTCTACGCCGCTACCGTCCCCGCCTCCACCGCGGCGGGGTCGCTCACCGTGGTGGCGGAGGGCGCCGACGGCACCCCGCTCCTGCGGGCCGCCCCGACGGGTTAGCGGTCGCCGGGCGCCACCAGGCCGGTCTGGTAGGCGAATACCACCGCCTGGACCCGGTCGCGAAGGCCCAGCTTGTTGAGGATGCGACCCAGATGGGTCTTCACGGTGGCCTCGGCGAGGAACAGCCGGCCGGCGATCTCGCTGTTGGACCGGCCGGCCGCCACCTCTATCAGGATCTCCCGCTCCCGGTCGGTGAGGGTCGACAGCGGGTGGTCCGGGTCCGGTCCGCCGCCGCCCCGCAGGTCCGGCAGGCGGTCGGCGTAGGCGTCGAGGAGCCGGCGGGTGACGCTGGGAGCCACCACGGCGTCGCCGTCGGCGATGGCCACGATGGCGGCGGCCAGCTGCGACGGGGGGACGTCCTTGAGCAGGAAGCCGCTGGCTCCGAAGCGCAGGGCGGTGAAGGCGTACTCGTCCAGGTCGAAAGTGGTGAGCACCAGCACCCGGACCGACGGTGCGGCAGCCGCGATCACCCGGGTGGCTTCCACCCCGTCCATGCCTGGCATGCGCACATCCATGACCACCACGTGGGGGTCCACCTCGCCGACCGCCCGGACGGCCTGCTCCCCGTCGGCCGCCTCGCCGACCACCGCCAGGTCGGGCTGCTCCTCCAGGACCATGCGAAGCCCGCTCCGGATCAGCTCCTGGTCGTCGACCAGCAGCACCCGCACCGGCCGCGGGCCGCCTTCAGCGACCATGACGCCCGCCGCCGTTGGCGTCGAACGACGCCCTGACCACCCAACCACCGCCGGGCAGGCTCCCGGTCTCGACCCGGCCGCCGTAGAGGGCCACCCGCTCCCGCATCCCGGCGATGCCGTGGCCGCCCCCGGCCGGCACAGGCGGGCGCTGGGCCGGCGACGTCGACGGGGGCGGCCCGTTGTCGATCACCCGCACCTCGACGGTGGGTTCCTGCCAGCGGACGTGCACCCGGACCATGGTGGCCCCGGGGGCGTGCTTGAGGGTGTTGGTCGCCGCCTCCTGCACCAGCCGGTACACGGTCAGCTGGGCGCCGGGGGCCAGCGGGAACATGGTGCCGGTGTAGGACACGGTGGCGTCCAGGCCGGTGGCCCGCAGCTGGGCCATCAGGCCGTCCAGCTCGGCCAGTCCGGGCTGGGGCGCCAGGTCGGCAGGGGCCGGCGACCCGGCGTCGGGCACCTGGTCGCGCAGCACGCCGAGCAGACGGCGGGTGTCGCTCAGGGCCTGGCGGCCGACCTGGGCGATGGAGCTGATGGCGGCCCCGGCCTGCTGCGGGTCCCGGTTCAGCTTGGCCGCTGCCCCGTCGGCCATGGTGACGATGACGGCCAGGCTGTGGGCGATCACGTCGTGCATCTCCCGGGCGATGCGGGTCCGTTCGGCGGCGGCGGCGATGAGGGCCTGCTGGTCCCGCTCGGATTCCAGCCGGGCGGCCCGTTCGGTGAGCTCCCGCAGGTGGGCTCTCCGCTCCCGCAGCGCGGCGCCCAGCAGAAGGGCCACTCCGGCCAGCCCGGACAGGCCGATCAGGGACCGGTCCCAGCTGCCGGCCAGGTTCCAGCGGGTGCTGGCCAGCACCACCCCCACCTCCAGCACCGCTCCGGCCGCCGCCGCCACCCGGCGGGGGCGTTGCAGGGCCACCGTGAACAGGGCCACCAGCAGCGACACGTCCGACGCCAGCGGCTCGGCGATGACCCACTGGACCAGCGCCACCGCCGCCAGCACGGCGAACACCGCCTCCGGGTAGCGGCGCCGCCACACCAGCGGCAGGACCAGCCCGGCGTCGCACAGCCACACCGCCACGCCCCCGGCGGTGTGCAGCACCACGTACGGACCGGTGAGCACCGCCAGTCCGGCCGCCAGCACGGCGTCGGCGGCCTGGGGGTGGGTACGGTCGTACGCCGCCGCCCGGCTCCACGACGCCGACGCCGAGCGGCGCCGGCCGAGCGCTACGGCGGGGTCTGCCACCGGACCATTCTCCCAACCGGGTGCCGGACGGGCGAGGCGGCGGTTCCGGCGGAACCGGGAATCATCCCCGGGGCGGATCTCCGTAAGCCTGGAGTCGTACATGAGGGCAGCCCGAATCATCCCCCAGCCAGAGGGGGCGCCGGGGGCCGGCCTCTAGCCTGTGTGCGTGATCGAAGCCAGGGCGCTGAGCAAGCGCTACGGAGACAAGACGGCGGTGGACGGTCTGGATTTCACCGTGCGACCAGGGATGGTCACCGGGTTCCTGGGACCCAACGGGTCGGGCAAGTCCACCACCATGCGGCTGATACTGGGCCTGGACCGGCCGACCGGCGGCTCGGTGACGGTCAACGGCAGGGCCTACGCCGAGCACCCGGCCCCTCTGGCCGAGGTGGGCGCCCTGCTCGAGGCCCGCTCCATCCACACCGGCCGCTCGGCCCGCAACCACCTGCTGGCCCTGGCCGCCACCCACCGCATCGGCCGGCGCCGGGTGGACGAGGTGCTGGATCTGGTCGGCCTGTCCGACGTGGCCGGCAAGCGGGTCGGCAGCTTCTCGCTGGGTATGGGCCAGCGGCTGGGTATCGCCGCCGCCCTGCTCGCCGACCCGGGCACCATCATCCTCGACGAGCCGGTCAACGGCCTCGACCCGGAGGGGGTGCGCTGGGTGCGCAACCTGTTGAAGGACCTGGCCGCCGAGGGCCGGACGGTGTTCCTGTCCAGCCACCTGATGGCCGAGATGGCCCAGACCGCCGAGCACGTGATCGTGGTGGGCAAGGGCCGCCTGATCGCCGACGTGGAGACCGCCGACCTGCTCGCCGGAGCCGGTGGATCGGTGGTGGTCCGCTCCCCCGAGTCCGACGAGCTGCGCCGCCACCTGCTGGGACCCGAGGTCACCGTCACCTCCCTGGAACCGGGACTGCTGCGGGTCCGGGGGGTGGGGCTGGAGCAGGTGGGCGAGACCGCCCGCAGCAACGGCCTGGCCATCTACGAGCTGCGCCAGGAGCAGGCGTCGCTCGAGGACGTGTTCATGTCACTCACCTCCGACGCGGTGGAATACCGGGCCGGGTCGCTGGACGGGAGGGCGGCGTGAGCGCCACCACCATGACCGCAACCGCTCCCGGCCAGGCCCGGCCCCGGGCGGTGACCGTCTCGCCGGTCAGCCTGCCGGCCGTGAGCCGGTCGGAGTGGATCAAGTTCCGCACGCTGCGATCGTCGTGGATCGTGCTGGCCGCCACCGTGGTGGCCGTGATCGGCATCGGCATGCTGGTCTCGTATTTCACCAACACCCACTGGTCGTCCATGCGGCCGGCCGAGCGGTTCAGGTTCAACGCCGTGGACCGTTCGCTGACCGGGGTCAACCTGGCCCAGCTGACCATCGGGGTGCTCGGGGTGCTGTTCGTATCCGGCGAATACGGCACCGGGATGATCCGGGCCACGCTGTCCGCCGCGCCCACCCGCATCCCGGTGCTGGTGGCCAAGGCGGCGGTGTTCGCGGTGGTCACCTTCGTCAGCAGCATCGTGGCCACCGTGGTCGCCTTCGCCACCGGCCAGGGCCTGCTCGGCCCCCACGGCGTCGGCTGGGGCACCCCCGGCGCGGTGCGGGCGGTGTTCGGGGCGGCGCTGTACCTGACGGTGGTCGGCCTGCTCGGGGTGGCCCTCGGGTTCCTGGTCCGCTCCACCGCAGGCGGCATCGGCGCCCTGTTCGGGCTGCTGCTGGTCCTGCCGGTCATCTTCGCCGCCCTGCCGTCCAGCTGGAACAACACGGTCGGCCCGTACCTGCCGAACAACGCCGGCGGGGCGCTGTGGAACCTGCGCGGCAACGGGTTCCAGCTGTCGCCGTGGGTCGGCTTCGCGGTGTTCTGCGCCTGGGCGGCCGCCGGCCTGATCCTGGCCGCCTTCCTGCTCCGCCGCCGGGACGCCTGATGGTCCACACCCTCGGCCTGCTCAACCCGACCGGGTTCGTCTCGTCGTCGGGCTACGTCGCCATCTTCATCCTGTCGGTGCTGCAGTCGTGCTGCGTGCCCACGTCTTCGGAGCTGACCCTGGGCTTCGGCGGGGTGCTGGCCTCGCAGGGCACCCTCAGCCTGCCGGGGGTGATCCTGGCCGGGGCGGTGGGTGAGCTGGTCGGGGGTTACATCGCCTGGGCGGTGGGCCGGGCCGGCGGCCGGCCGCTGGTGGAACGCTACGGCCGCTACGTGCTGCTCAGCCCCCACGACCTGGACCGGGCCGAGGACTGGTACCGGAGGCACCAGAAGTGGGGGGTGCTGGGCAGCCGTCTGCTGCCGGTGATCCGCAACTTCGTGGCCGTCCCGGCCGGGGTGGCCCAGGTGCCGGCGGTACGTTTCGGGGTGCTGACCGCCATCGGCTCGCTCCTGTGGGACGCGGCCATGGCGCTGATCGGCTACGGCATCGGTGGTCAGTGGAAGACCGTCATGAAGGGGTTCAGCGACGCCGGGTACCTGCTCGGCGCTCTGGCCGTCATCGCCATCGCCTTCGTGATCTGGCACCGGTGGCGTTCGTTCCGGGCGGCCACCGGCGCCTCGCCGTTCTCCGCCCGGCCGGTCGACCCCGCCGGGCCGGCCGGCGCCGGATCGGCCCGCAGCCGGGCCGATCGGGCCGCCCGGGCGGCGGGGATGGGCCGCTCCGGCGATGCCGAGCCGGACTACGGAGCCAGCCGGACAGAGCCGGGCTACGGAGCCGGCCGGGCAGAGCCGGGCTACGGAGCCGGCCGGATCGACCCGGCCTACGGCTCGGGGGCCGGGTACCGCAGCGGCCGGGTCAACCCGACCTACGGGCCCGGGACCGACCAGCGGAGCGCCCAGGCCGGGCCGGATACCCGGACCGCGCTTCGCTACCGCACCGGGCCGGGACGGTCGGCCTCCGCCGCGGCGGCGCCCTCCGCCGAGCATCCCTCCAGGACCCGCCGGACCCGGAGCGAGGCCCCCGCCCCGGCCCGCCGGTCGCGGCTGAGGCTGCTCAAGGTGCCGGTGCGCATCACGGCGGCCTTCTGGGCGGTGAAACTGCTCAGCACGGCCTTCGGTGAGGCCCTATCCGACGCGCTGGTACACGGCATCAACCAGTACCTGGCCGTGTTCATCGGTTTCGCCCTGTTCGTGGGGGCCATGTGGCTGCAGTTCTCGGCCCGCCGCTACCACCCCTGGACGTACTGGTTCGCAGTGGCCATGGTGGCGGTGTTCGGGACGATGGCCGCCGACGTGCTGCACATTGTGTTCCACGTGCCGTACCTGGCGTCCACCGTCCTCTACGCCATCGCGGTGGCCGTCATATTCGCCCTCTGGTACCGCAGCGAGGGCACTTTGTCCATACACAGCATCCACACCCCCCGCCGGGAGGTGTTCTACTGGCTGGCGGTGCTGGCCACCTTCGCCCTGGGAACGGCCCTGGGCGACCTGACCGCCGTCACCTTCAACCTCGGCTATCTGGGCTCCGGCGTCCTGTTCGCCGTCGCCTTCGCCGTTCCCGGTCTCGCCTACGCCAGCGGGCGCTTCGACGGTGTGTCGACGTTCTGGATCGCCTACATACTGACCCGGCCGCTCGGCGCCTCCTTCGCCGACTGGCTCGGGTTCCCCCGCTCGGTGAGCGGCCTGGGCCTGGGCCACCCGCTGGCCACCATCATCTTCGGGCTGCCCATCCTGGCGCTGGTGGCCTACATCTCGGCCAGCCGGATCGATACCGCCGACCCGGTCGCCGACCGCCTGTCCCGGCTGGACCCGGCCGTCGCCGACTGACAGCGGGCCCGCCCGGCCGGGCCGGCCCTTAAGCCGGGCTTCAGCCTGACTTAAGGCAGGCGGCGCCACAATGCCACCGTGAGGGTTCTGGTCGTGGAGGACGAGAAGCGGCTGGCCGCCGCGCTCAAGCGGGGCCTGGAGGCCGAGGGCCTGGCCGTGGACGTGGCCCTCGACGGCCTGGACGGGCAGTGGATGGCCTCCCACCAGGACTACGACGCCATCGTGATGGACATCATGCTCCCGGGCCTCAACGGCTACCAGTTGTGCGGTCGCCTCCGGGACCAGGGCGTGTGGTCCCCCATCCTGATGCTCACCGCCAAGGACGGCGAGTACGACGAAGCCGAGGCGCTCGACACGGGTGCCGACGACTTCCTGACCAAGCCCTTCTCCTACGTCGTGCTGCTGGCCCGGCTGCGGGCCCTCATGCGGCGGGGACCGGTCCGCCGGCCGGTGGTCCTCACCTGCGGCGGCCTGGCGGCCGACCCGGCCGCCCGCCGCTGCCGCCGGGACGGGGAGGAGATCGAGCTCACCTCCCGGGAGTTCGCCGTGCTGGAGTACCTCATGCGCCGGCCGGGCCAGCTGGTCAGCAAGACCGAGCTGCTCGAACACGTGTGGGACATCGGCTTCGCCGGCGACTCCAACGTGGTCGAGGTGCACGTCAGCGCCCTGCGCCGCAAGATCGACCGGCCGTTCGGGACCACAACCATCGACACGGTGAGAGGCGGCGGGTACCGGCTGGTCGATCCCGGTGCCTGAGCGGCGCATCGGGCGCTTCACCGGATCGGTCCGGATCCGGGCCACCGCCGCGGTCGTGGTGATCACAGCCCTGGCCCTGTCGGCCGGGGCCGTCCTGATGGTGTCCCGGTTCCGCCAGTCCCTGGACAGCAACCGCCGCAGCGGGGCCGTCAGCCGGGCCGTCGACATCGCCGGCCTGGCCGCCAGCGGCCAGCTCCCCCCGGTGCTGGCCCTGCCCGGAGACGACGCCACCTTCGCCCAGGTGGTGGACAGCCGGGGTCGGGTGCTGGCGGCGTCGGCCAACATCGCCGGCGATGCGGCGGTCTCCGCCCCGCTCCGGGCCGGCGCCGGGCCGGTGGTGACCTCCCTGCCCGGCGACCCGGTCGGCGGCGACGGCCACTCGAAGCTGGTGGCCCTGTCCGCCCCGGAGGGCCCGCAGCGGGTCACGGTGTTCACGGGGTTCTCCCTGGTGCCGAACGATCTGGCGGTCGAGGACCTGCGCCTGGCGCTGATCGTCGGCCTGCCCGCGGTGCTGGCGCTGGTCGGGGTGCTCACCTGGCTGACGGTGGGCCGGGCCCTGCGGCCCATCGAGTCCATCCGCCGGGAGGTGGCCGACATCTCGACCCGCCGCCTGCACCGGCGGGTCCCCGAGCCGACGGGCAGCGACGAGGTGGCCCGCCTGGCCCGGACCATGAACTCCATGCTGGACCGCCTCGAGACGGCCATGGAGCAGCAGAAGGCGTTCGTGGCCGACGCCTCCCACGAGCTGCGCAGCCCCCTGGCCTCGCTGCGGGCCCAGCTGGAGATCGGCCTGGCCGGGGGCGGGGGCACCGACTGGCCGGCCACCGCCGCCGATGCCCTGGCCGAGGAGGCCCGGATCGAGAAGATGGTGGGCGACCTGCTCCTCCTGGCCCGCCTGGACCGCCAGACCGGCCCCGGACCCGGCACGGCCCCGGCCCGGGCCGAGCTGGACGAGATCGTGGCCACCGAGGTGGGGATACGGTCGCACGCGCCGGGCCGGGCGTTCTCGACCCGGGTGGAGGGCCCGGCCACGGTCGGGATCAGCGCCGAGCTGGCCCGCCGCCTGGTGGCCAACCTGCTCGACAACGCCCAGCGGCACGCCGCCCGGGACGTCTCGGTCACCATCGACTCCCGGGCGGCGGGCACGGTCCGCCTCACCGTCCAGGACGACGGCCCGGGGGTGGCGGCCGCCGACCGGCAAAGGGTGTTCGAGCGGTTCACCCGGCTGGACCGGGCCCGGGCCAGTGAGGACGGTGGTGCCGGCCTGGGGCTGGCCATCGTCCACGACATCGTGGCCGCCCACCACGGCACGGTGGCGTTCACCGACTGTGACCGGGGCGCCCGGATAGAGGTGGAGCTGCCGGCGGCCGGGCCGGCCGGGATCGCCGGGACGGGCGGGACCGGGTAGCGGCCGCCGGTCGCAGCGGATATCGAAGCCCGCGGTCCGATCCGGGCGACGCCGTTCGTCGTGTAGGTGCACACTCGATGACCAAGGAGGAAGCCATGAAATACGTGCTGCTGCTCACCCGGGGCGCCTGGCAGGAAAACGGCTCGGACCGGGAACGGGCCGAGGTTTTCGACCAGATCGGGCCCTGGTTCGCCAAGTACCGGGCCGACGGCACCATCGTGGAGGCGGAACAGCTGGGCGAACCCGGCACCGCCACCACCGTGGTGCTGGACCGGGGCGGGTCCACCCTGATCGACCGGCCCCTGCTGGAGGCCAAGGAGGCCATCGGCGGCTACGCCGTGGTCGAAGTTCCGGACCTGGACGCGGCGCTGGCCCTGGCCCGCAGCTTCCCGGTCCCCGACGGCAAGGTGGAGGTGCGCCCTGCCGTCGAGCACTGAGGCCGCCGGCACCGATGGCACCCGGTCGCTGCTGGACCGGGTGTTCAGGGAGGAGGCGGGCCGGCTGACCGCCACCCTGGTCCGCCTCCTCGGCGACTTCGACCTGGCCGAGGAGATGGTCTCCGAGGCGGTGGTGGAGGCCCTGCGCCGCTGGCCGGAGCGGGGCGTCCCGGACCGTCCGGGGGCGTGGCTGCTCACCACCGCCCGGCACAAGGCCCTGGACCGTATACGCCGGGACGGCCGCTACCGGCACAAGGTGGAGCAGGTGGCGGCCCTGACCGGGACGGCCGGCCGCCAGCCCGACGACCGCCTCCGGCTGATCTTCACCTGCTGCCACCCGGCGCTCGACCCCGACGCCCAGGTGGCCCTGACCCTGCGGGCGGTGGTGGGCCTGACCACCGCCGAGATCGCCCGGGCCTTCATGGTTTCCGAACCGGCGCTGGCCAGGCGGCTCGGCCGGGCCAAGCACAAGATCGTGGCCGCCGGCATCCCGTACCGCACTCCGGAGCCGGAGGAGATGGCCGAACGTCTCCAGCCCGTTCTGAGGGTGGTGTACCTGGTCTTCAACGAGGGGTTCTTCACCACCACCGGGCCGGCCGGGACCCGTAGGGACCTGGTGGACGACGCCGAATGGCTGGCCGCCCTGCTCGCCGGGTCCCTACCCGACCAGCCCGAACCGCTCGGGCTGCTGGCCCTGATCCGGCTGCACCGGGCCCGCTGGGATACCCGCCTCGACGGGCAGGGACGCCTGGTCCTGCTGGCCGACCAGGACCGGGCCCGCTGGGACCGGGGCCGCATCGCCAGCGCGGTGGGTCTGATCGAGCGGGCCGCCGCCCTGGGCCGGCCCGGCCCCTACCAGGTGGAGGCGGCCATCACCGCCCTCCACTGCGAGGCCCCGTCCTGGGACGCCACCGACTGGCCCCAGATGCTCGGCCTGTACGACCTGCTCGCCGCCGTCGACCCTTCCCCGGTGGTGCGGCTCAACCGGGCCGTGGTCCTGTCCCGGCTGGAGGGGCCGGCCGCCGCCCTGGCCGAGGTCGACGCCCTGGCCGGGCCCCTGGGCCGCTACCACCTGTTCCACTCCACCCGGGCCGAGCTGCTGCGGGGACTGGGCCGCGCCGACGACGCCAGACGGGCGGATCAGCAGGCGCTGGCCCTGACCGCCAACCCGCTGGAGCGGCAGCTGCTGGCGGACCGGGTCACAGTTCCCGGCGCTGGAAGCTGAACACGCAGGCCCCGAGCACGGCGGCCAGCCACACCACCACCCACAGCAGGTAGCCCCAGGTGGGACTGCTGAGCGCGAAGAACGGGTCCCCCGTCCCGGTCAGCCTCGAGTGCAGGATGGCCGCCGGCTCCAGGTAGTAGATGGCGCCGTGCCACAGCCCGTCGGTGGGCAGCACGACCCGGCTGACCTGGCCGATGGTGCTGAGCGCCCCGATGTTGAGCGCCGTTCCCAGCGATCCCACCACCCCGCCCAGCCAGGCCGCCCCGAAGGCGGCGATGCCCACCACCCCCGACGCCAGCGTGGACATGCGCGTCGACAGCAGCAGGGCCAGGGTCAGGAGCAGCAGCCCCTCCCCGAACACGTAGACCGCGGTCACCACCGGCCCCGGCGGGAGGTAGCCGGTGACGGCGTCGACCACGCCTATCTCCAGCCCGCAGACGGCGGCCGCGTACCCGGCCAGGAGAGCGGCCAGGCCCAGCCATTTGCCCAGGATGATCTCTGCCCGCCGGATGGGCCGGGTCACCACGGTCATCAGCACGCCCGACTCGACCTCCGAGGACACCGACGGCGAGGCGATGGCCGAGGCGCTCAGGGCCACCACGAAGCTGAACATGAACATGAACAGGATCAGGGCCTGGGGGACGGCCAGGTTGGCCTCACCCGAGGTGATTCGGTGCGAGCGCTCCAGCCGGTCGAAACCCCAGGCGCTGAGGGCCACCATGGCCACCGTGATGACCGCCAGGGCGGCGAGCAGCCGCCGCCGGGTCGCCTCCCGGACGGTCAGGGCGGCGATGGTGAGCACCCGGCCGGTCACCGGTCCCCCAGCAGTTCCAGGAAGCGGTCCTCCAGGCTCTGGTGCTCGGGCACGACCGCCTCCACCCGGCCGCCCCGCCCGACGATGCAGGCGACCAGGTCGGGGATCCGGCCCGGTTCCACGCCCTCCGCGGTGGTCCACTCCCCCTCCGCCCGCCACGTTCCTGATCCGGAAAAAGGAAGCCACCAGTCGCCGGCCAGTCCGCTGACCTTGAGACGGACCCGGACGTGCCTGCCGAGCAGCTCGGTGAGGGTGCCGGTGGCAACAGCCGATCCCCCGTCGATCACCGCCACCCGGTCGCAGACCTGCTCGGCCTCCTCCAGGAGGTGGGTGTTCAAGAAGACCGTCGCCCCCCGGGACCGCAGCTGGCGGGTGATCTGCCTGACGTCGTGGCGGCCGACCGGATCCAGGGCACTGGTGGGCTCGTCGAGCACCACCAGCTCCGGCTCGCCGAGCAGGGCGGCGCCCAGACCCAGCCGCTGCTGCATGCCCTTGGAGAAACCGGCGACCTTGTCGTCGGCCCGGGCCGCCAGCCCCACCGTCTGGAGGGCGTCGGTGATCGACGGGGACCACCGGGCCCGGGGCATCTCCAGCAGCCGGCAGTGCAGCTGGAGCACCTCCCGGGCGGTCAGCCACGGCTGGAACCGGAACAGCTCCGGCAGGTACCCGACCCGGCGCCTGGTCTCCCGGTCACCGAGGGGGGCGCCCAGCACCAGGCCCTCGCCGCCGGTGGGGCGGATCAGGCCCAGCAGCATCTTGACCACCGTGGTCTTGCCGGCCCCGTTGGGGCCGAGGAAGCCGAACACCTCGCCCCGCCCGACGCTCACCGACAGCGACCGGACCGCCACCGCCCGCCCGTAGCGCTTGTGCAGACCCATGGTCACGACGGCCGGCGACGGCGGAACGGGCGCCGGGGCCGGCCCGGTCGAAGCGGGGGCGCCGGCCTCAGCGGAGCTGGTCTGCGACACCGATCACATCCTGGACGTCGACCAGCCCGGCCACGGCGTGCACCATGGAGTCGCCGTCCTCCCACACCACCGCCGACACCGCTCCCGATCCGGCGGTGAGGGCCACCGCCGGCCAGCGGCCCACCCTGACCGACTTCGACGACACCCCGGGCGGGGTGGGGACCGGCAGCACCTTGGACGGGTCGCCGAGCAGTCGGATCTCGGTGGACAGCTGCGCCGGGATGCCGGGCTGGGCCAGCAGGAACTTCTCGATCTGATCGAGTGACGCCCCGCTCGAGGTGGCCACCGGGCGGGGCACGGCCAGCACACCGAGGGTGGGCAGCCCGGCCGACCCGGAGCGGGACCCGTAGGTGACGACCACCGCCGGGCCGGCGGTGATCACCACCGAGGTGCCGGCCAGGCTGCCGGCGGCCGAGTCGAACGTGACCGTAGCGCTGACCCTGGGCTGCACCACGAAACGGTCGGGTGCCCCCACCCCGGCCGGCGGGCGGGCCGGCAGGGAAACCGGGAAGCCGGCCGCCGCCCGGGCCTGGGCCAGGGACCCGACCGGCCGGGCCGGGCCGGAGGACGTCCAGTGCAGAGACCCGAACGGCAACGTGCCGCTGCCGGTCGAGGTGGGGAACGCCCCCAACCCTCCGGCGTCGCCGAAGCTCATGAGACCGGCCACCGCCTGCAGGTCGTTGCTGTTGACCGCCACCGGAGCCACCTCGGTGGGGGCGAAGATGGTGGTCCAGCTGGCGGCGGCGGCCGTCCCGGCCACGGCCAGGGCGGCGGCGCCGGCGATGACCCCGGTCCGGGTCGACACCCGGGTCAGCCGCCGCCCGCGGCCGGGGCCGGCATGGGCAGCGGGGCCCGCCGCGCCGGAGACGGCGGCGGCCGGCCCGGGGGTGTCCAGGCGGGCCTGCAGGTCGCTCCAGGCCCGATCGACGTCGGGGAGGGTGTGCGGCTCGGACAGGACGCGTCCGACCCGGCCGGCGTCGGCGGCGATGTGGTCCCGGCGGGCCGAGCAGCGCCGGCACCGGGCGATGTGGTCGAAGGTGGCGTCGGGCACGGCGAACGGCTCGTCGTGGAGCCGGCGCAGGACTCCGTCAGGGGCGTGACGCACGGTTCATCTCCTTGCTGAGAGCGGACTCGGCCCGTCGGAGCAGGGTCCCGACCTGGCCGACCCCGATGTCGAGGGCGGCGGCTATCTCCACGTAGCGCATGCCGCCATGGCGCAGTACCAGCACCGTGGCCGCCCGGCCGGACAGGCGGGACAGGGCCCGGCGCAGCTCCGCCCGGGTCTCCTGCTCCAGGGCCGCCTCCTCCGGACCGGCAGCGGCCGCCGGCGGGGGGACCAGCTGGTGGCGGCGGTCCCGCCGCCGGTCGGCCCGCAGCACGTTGAGCGCGGTGTGCACGGCGGCCACCCTCACCCACCCCGGAGCCCCGTCCACATCCCCGTGGAACCGGCGGTGGGCGGCCAGGAACACCTCCTGGGCCACGTCCTGGGCGGCGTGGAAGTCGCCGAGGACGCTGTGGGCCAGGCTCACCACCGGCCGGTAGTGCTCCCGGTAGAACGACTCGAACGACGACCCGCCGGTCGCCGGTCCGGTCACGCCGGCAGCATCTGTCCAGGGGCCCCTCTTCATCATCACCAATCCAGCACCGCCGCAGCCCGGAATGTGACACCCATATCCGAAACTCCGGGAGGGAACAAAGGAGCAGATCCGCCCCCGCCCACCGGAGGGACACTAGTGTTGAACGCGGTCCGTGGCCCCTGCCCCTGGTTCACGGATGTCAGAGCCCGGCTTCCCCTGCCCCTTAGGGAGGCCGGGCTCGCCCCTTTTTCCGGGTCAGGTTCCGGGTCAGGCGGATTCGAGGGTCCGGCGCAGTTTGGCCAGCACCTTGGTCATGAGCCGGGAGACCTGCATCTGGCTCACGCCGATTTCGGCCGCCACCTGCCTCTGGCTGCACCCGTCGAAGTACAGGCGGCGGACCACCAGCCGCTCGGTGGGGCTGAGGGCCGGCAGGGCCTCCCGGAGCTGCCGGCGGTCCAGGGACCGGTCGAACCCGGCGTCGACGACCGGGATGTCGGTCCCCGGGTCGTCGCCGGCCCGGCGGTCGTCGCCGCCCCGGCGGGGAGCGTCGAGGGACACCGGCCAGAAGTTCTCGGCGGCCTCCATGGCCGCCAGAACGGCCTCGTCGGTGGTGCCGAGGTGCCGGGCTATGTCGGCGATGGTCGGCGATGCCCGCATGGATTGCGCCAGCTCGTCGCGGGCGGCGCGCACGGCCAGGTGCAGTTCCTGCATCGGCCGGGGCACCCGGACCGTCCACATCCGGTCCCGGAAGTGGCGCTTGAGCTCGCCCAGGATGGAGGTGGTGGCGAACGGTCCGAACGCCCCCCGGTCCGGGCTGTAACGCCGGGCGGCCCGGATGAGGGCCAGGAGGGCGACCTGCTCCAGGTCGTCGCTGCGCTCCCCCCGGTTGCGGAAGCGGCGGGCCAGCGACCGGGCCAGCGTCTGGTACGACTCGACCAGCCGGGCCTCGTCGTCGAAGCGGGCCAGCGACACGAACCGGTCCGCTTCTGGGCCCCCGGCCGGGGCCAGCCCGGCGGCGGGGGCGGGGGCGGTCGCAGTGGTGGCGGCGGTCAGCTTGCGGAACAGGTGCCCGTCGCCGCCGGCCGGCGCCAGCTCCGGCGCCGGGAGGGAGGCGGGCGGGGGCGGTTCGACGAACAGGACGTGGCCGTCCCGGACGACCTGCCCGTAGGGTTGACCGGCCCCCGCCGGGTCGGCCACCACCAGGAGATCAACCGGGTCAACGGGCGGCCCGAGCAGCACCGACTCCATCAGCTCCTGGGCGGGAGCCCAGCGGTTGGGGCGCCCGTCGACGGGGGTGACCAGCGGCGTTCTCGGCAGGCCCCGGATGTCGTTGAGCGACCACTCCAGCGGGCGGCGGAGCAGCGGCGTCCCGGAGTGGAAAACCCGGATCTCGCCCACGTGAAGGCGCAGCAGCGCCACCGCCAGGGCATCGTCGATGCCCCCCAGGTTCCAGGCGACCAGCCGGTCGAGGCCCCGGCCGGCCACCAGCGCCGGCAGCAGGATGGCCTCCACCAGAGGCCACTGTCGGAGGAGGCTCAGACCTCCGCCTTGGTGATCTTGAACTCAACCGGTTCCTCATCGGCCGGGCCAACCGTATCCAGCGCCTTGTCCGCCAGCAGGGTCGCCAGCCGGTCCTGGATGAACACCTGGCAGCCCTCCTCGGCCACGACCTGATCGCCCGGCTCGGATGATCCGACCAGGCTGACGGCCAGCTCCACG
>DASSZD010000119.1:0-3431 GCA_035702985.1 Acidimicrobiales bacterium | reverse complement strand
AGGCGCTCCTTGGACGCCTCGTCCGTCTCTTTTTCCAGAGCCAGCCGCTCGATCTCGAGCTGGGCCATGCGCCGGTCCACCACGTCGATCTCGGTGGGCTTCGATTCGATCTCCATCCGCAGCCGGCTGGCCGCCTCGTCGACCAGGTCGATGGCCTTGTCGGGCAGGAACCTCGAGGTGATGTAACGGTTGGACAGCACCGCCGCTGCCACCAGCGCCGAGTCCTGGATGGTGATGCCGTGGTGGGTCTGGTAGCGGGGTTTGAGGCCGCGCAGGATGGCGATGGTGTCCTCCACCGTCGGCTCGCCGACCATCACCGGCTGGAAACGCCGCTCCAGGGCCGGGTCCTTCTCCACGTGCTTGCGGTACTCGTCGAGGGTGGTGGCGCCGATGAGGCGCAGCTCGCCCCGGGCCAGCATGGGCTTGATCATGTTGCCGGCGTCCATCGACCCCTCGGCCGCGCCGGCGCCCACGATGGTGTGGAGCTCGTCGACGAAGGTGATGATCTCGCCCTCCGACTCCGATATCTCCTTGAGCACCGCCTTGAGGCGCTCCTCGAACTCGCCCCGGTACTTCGATCCGGCGACCATCGAGCCCAGGTCCAGGGCCACCACCCGCTTGCCCTTGAGGCTCTCGGGCACGTCATCGGCCACGATGCGGTTGGCCAGGCCCTCGACGATGGCGGTCTTGCCCACGCCGGGCTCGCCGATCAGCACCGGGTTGTTCTTGGTGCGCCGGGACAGCACCTGGATGACCCGGCGGATCTCCTCGTCCCGGCCGATGACCGGGTCGAGCTTGCCGCTGCGGGCGTCGGCGGTGAGATCCCGCCCGTACTTCTCCAGCGCCTGGAACTGCTCCTCGGGGTTCTGGCTGGTCACCCGGTGGCCGGAGCGCACCTCCCGCAGGGCGGACAGCAGATCGGGGCGCGACACCCCGATCCGGTCGGCCATGGCCAGGAGCAGCGTCTCCACCGACAGGTACTCGTCGCCCAGCTCCCGCCGTTCCTCGTCGGCCCGGTTGAGGATGTCGTTGGCGGCCCGGCCCAGGGACGGCTTGGCGCCCCCGCCGTAGGAGCGGGGCAGCTTGGACAGGGCGTCATCGGTGCGGTTGCGGAGAGTCAGGGGGGCGACGCCCACCCGCTCGAGGATGGGCAGGGTGATGGTGTCCTGCTGGCCCAGCATGGCGGCCAGCAGGTGCTCCGGGGTGACCTCGGGGTTGTTGCGGGCGGCGGCCAGGTCGGCGGCCGCCTGGAACGCCTCCTGGGTCTTCTGGGTCCAGCGGTTGGGGTCAAGCGCCATGGTTCCTCCTCTGCGGGTTCTTTGGCGCGCTCATGTAGATGTCCGGGAGGTTGCGGACCGGTACCAGGTCCCGGCGGTACTGGCGGTGGGTCCGGTCCACCTCTTCGGCGGCCTGGCGCCGGATCCGGTCCATCTCGGCCACCGCGGCCCGGCGGACCGATTCCAGCTCGGCCCGCAGTTGGGCCACCTCGGCCTCGAGCTCCATCACCCGGCGCACCCCTTCGAGGTTGATGCCGGCATTGGTGAGCTGCTGGATGCGGCGCAGCTGGGCGATGTCCGCCTCGCTGTAGCGGCGGCTGCCACCGACGGTACGGGCCGGGTCGAGCAGGCCCTTCCGCTCGTAGATGCGCAGGGTCTGGGGGTGGACGCCGGCCAGTTCGGCGGCCACCGATATGACGTAGACGGCCCGGCTGGCCCGGGTCTCGGGTTCCATCACGCCTCACCCCACAGGCCGGCCCGCAGGGCGTCACCGCTGATCAGCTCGCCGACCGCGGCCACCGCCTCGTGCTCCTCCGGGGTCAGCCGCTCGGGCACCGCCACCTCCACGGTCACCAGCAGGTCGCCGGCACCCGACGACGCCGGCACGCCCCGGCCCCTGACCCGGAAGGTGCGCCCGGACCGGGATCCGGCCGGGACCTTGAGGGTGACCGGCTTGGCCAGCGTGGGCACCGTGACGGTCGTGCCGAGGGCCGCCTCGGCGAAGGTTATGGGCACCGACAGGGTCAGATCCCGGCCCTTGCGACCGAAGAACTTGTGGGGCTCGACGTGGACCAGCACGTACAGGTTGCCGGCCGGGCCTCCGCCGCGACCGGCGCCGCCCCGACCCTTGACCCGGATGCGCTGACCGTCCTCCACCCCGGCCGGGATGCGCACCTTGACCTGGCGGGCGGCGTACTCCACCCCGGTCCCCTGACAGGTGGGGCACGGGTTCTCGACCCGGAAGCCGGTACCGCTGCACACCTGGCAGGGCTGGCTGAACGAGAACAGCCCCTGGTTGTCCTGGACCACGCCGCGGCCCCCGCACACCGGGCACACGGTGGGGGCGGTGCCGGGGGCGGCCCCGTTGCCGTGGCAGGTGTGGCAGGTCACCTCGGAGGTGACGTTGACGGTGGTGGTCAGGCCGTGGACGGCGTCGAGGAACGACAGGTGCAGCGTGGTCTCCAGGTCGGCGCCCCGCTGGGCGCCGGCGGCCGCGCCGGTCCGGGTCCCGGCCGCCCCGCCGGCCCGGCCTGCGCCGCTGCGGGACCGCCCGAAGATGTTGCCGAGCAGGTCGCCGAGGTCGTCCACCTTGAAGTTGCCGCTGAACCCACCGCCCGGGCGGCCGGCCCCGCCGCCCATGTTGGCGAAGGGGTTCCCGGCCGCCCCCAGGCGGCGGACCTCGTCGTACTCCTTGCGCTTGGCCTCGTCGCCGAGGACCTCGTAGGCGGCCGAGACCTCCTTGAAGCGATCCTCGGAACCGGGGTTGGCGTCGGGGTGGTACTGCTTCGCCAGCTTCCGGTAGGCCTTGGCGATCTCCTTGTGGTCGGCGTTCTCGGCGACCCCCAACACCTTGTAGTAGTCCTTCTCGAACCACTCCCGCTGGGGTGCCATTGAGTCAGTCCTCTCCTCTATCTCGGGATCGCACCCCGCCCAGAGGTGCCCGCACGGCTCGCACCCGGGTCAGCCCCTGACTCGGACCATGGCTGCCCGCAGCACCCGGCCCCGCCAGCGGTATCCGGCCCGCATGACCTCCGCCACCTCCTGGGTGGGTCCGTCCCCGGGCTCGTGGGCCACCGCGTCGTGGTGGTTGGGGTCGAACGGCTCGCCTGCGTTGTCGATGCGCTCCAGGCCTTCCCGCTCGAGGGCGGCGAAGAGGGCGCCGGCCATCTGCTTGACGTCCTCCCCACCCCCGTGGGCCAGGGCCAGGTCGGCGGTGTCGAGAACCGGCAGCAGCTTCTCCACCAGCGTCTCGGCGGCCCGGTCGCGCAGCTCCTCCTGCTGCTTGACCACCCGCTTCTTGTAGTTCTCGAAGTCGGCCTGCAGCCGTTGCAGGGCCTCCCGGAAGTCGTCCCGCTCCTTGGCCACCACCGCCACGGCCGTGGCCACCGGATCACCGGGAACGGCCTCGGATGCTGATCCGGCCTCCCGTCCCGC
>DASSZD010000106.1:0-2025 GCA_035702985.1 Acidimicrobiales bacterium | reverse complement strand
CAGGTGGACCACGAAGTCGCCGTAGTCCATCAGCACCCAGCGGGCGTCGTCGAGACCCTCGATCCGGATCGGAGCCGGACCGGCGGCCTGCTTGATCTTCTCCTCCACCTCCTCGGCCATCGTGCGGACCTGGCGGGGGTTGCTCCCGCTGGAGATCACGAAGGCGTCGGTGATGGACAGGGTCTTGCCCACCGACAGGATCACGGTGTCCTCACCCCCTTTTTCCCAGCAGGCCCGGGCGGCGACGCCGCACCATTCGCGGACCTCTTCGAGGGTGATGTGCCCCGATGTCCTCGTCACCGGAGCGTGCCTGCCGTTTGGGTCATGAAGTTCCTCCCATGGAGAGATGGATACCGGAAGGCGCCGGCGCCGAGTTGGCCGAAACGCCGCTGTCCAGCCACTGGGTGGCCAGGACGACGACGGTCGCGACCAGGAACAGCAGCAGCACCGATACGGCCAGAAGCTCTTCCCTGACCAGGCGCCGGCGCCGGGCCAGCCGTATGAGCCGTTCACCGGGCCCCCCGCCCACCTGCGTGGGCCCGGGGACCTCCACCAGCGGACGGTCCGTCGTCATCCGCCCCCAGGGTACATACCGCGGGCGCGGATGCAGCGGACTCCCGCCTGCGGAATGAGATAGTCGAGGGGCCGGCCGTCGGCCGCCCGGGCCCGTAGGTCCGAGCTGGAGATCTCCAGGTTGGGCACCTTCACCTCCGCCACCCGCCATCCGGCCTCCACCAGGGCCTGCGGCGGCGGGTAGTCGGGCCGGTTGACCACCACCAGGGTGGCCAGGCGCTGGACCTCCTCCCACCGCTCCCAGGTGGTGAGGACCGGGGCCACGTCCCACCCGATGATGAGGAACAGCTCGTCGTCGGGGCTCTTGGCGGCCATCTCGGCCAGGGTGTCGGCGGTGTAGGACTCCCCGCCGCGCTCGATCTCCAGGCTGCCCGCCTCCAGCCCGGGCACGCCGCCCACCGCCGCCTCCACCAGGGCCAGTCGGTCCTCGGCGGTGCTGACCGCCCGCACCCCGGCCTTCTGCCACGGGATGTTGGCCACCATCATGATCACCCGGTCCAGCTGCATGGCGTGGCGGGCGTTGACGGCCGCCACCAGATGGCCCACGTGGATGGGGTCGAACGTGCCCCCGAATATGCCTATCCGTTCACCCATGGCGGCGCCGACGTTAGTAAGCGGCCGCGGCGGACCACTATTGCGCTTTGCTCTCGTGCCCGCTTTCGGCCACGCTGGTGTCATGAGTCCTTCGCCGTGGGCGCCGGGGAGCTGGCGTGACTTCCCCGCGGAACAGCAGCCGGAATGGCCCGACCCCCACGCCCTGGACCAGGCGCTCAAGACCCTGGCCGGACTGCCGCCGCTGGTGTTCGCCGGTGAGGCCCGCAGCCTGCACTCGGCCCTGGCCGCGGTGGCCCGGGGTGAGGCATTCCTGCTCCAGGCCGGTGACTGCGCCGAGTCGTTCCACGATTTCAGCGCCGACGGCATCCGGGACAAGCTCAAGGTGATCCTGCAGATGGCCGTGGTGCTCACCTACGCCGGCGGCGTGCCGGTGGTCAAGCTGGGGCGCATAGCCGGCCAGTTCGCCAAGCCCCGCAGCGCCCCCACCGAGGTGGTCGACGGGGTCACGCTGCCGTCGTTCCGCGGCCATCTGGTCAACGACGACGCCCCCTCCACCACGGCCCGTATCCCCGACCCGACCCGCCTGCTCACCGCCTACCACCAGTCGGCGTCGACGCTGAACCTGCTGCGGGCCTTCACCAAGGGCGGCTTCGCCGACCTGTCGCAGGTCCACATCTGGAACCAGCAGTTCGTGGCCGACAGCCCCGGCGGCCGCCACTACGAGGCCCTGGCGGCGGAGATCGACCGGGCCCTGCGCTTCATGCAGGCCTGCGGGGTGAACCTGGGTGGCACCGCCCTGCACCAGGTGGATTTCTGGACCAGCCACGAGGCCCTCATCCTCGGCTACGAGGAGGCCATGACCCGCCGGGACTCGTTGAGTGGCGACTGGTACGACAC
>DASSZD010000041.1:0-6842 GCA_035702985.1 Acidimicrobiales bacterium | reverse complement strand
GGTGGCGTCGCAGTCTTGTTCGATGTAGCACTTCATGGTGGTGGCGGGGTCGGCGTGGCCGAGTACCCGCTGGATGTCGAGCAGGTCGAAGAGGTGTCCCCCCTCGGCGGTCTTGGCGTTGTGGAGGATGGAAGCGGCGGTGCGGCGCAGGTCGTGGGGTGCGATGTGGCCGAGCCCTGCTGCGTCTGCTCGGCGTAGGAGAGCCTTGCGGAGCGTGAGGGTGGAACAGGTCGTGCGGGTCTGCGACAGGTTGGTGCTGGTGCCGGTACCTCCCGGGAGGATGAGACGGGCTTGCGGGGACCGATCGGGGAGTACGGCGATGAGTGCTCGGATGGCGGCGCAGAGGGCTTCGCCCGCTGTGATGCGGCGTGGGGTGCGGCTCTTGCCGGTCCAGCGAAGCTCAGGGAGATTGGCGCAGTCGGCAACGGTGAGAGTGATGATCTCGCCGACTCGCATGCCGGACAGTCCCAGGCGGAAGGCGACTTCGTCACGGAGGCCGATAGCTGTCCCGTCTTGGCAGGCTCCGATTAGCTGCGTGAAGGCCTGGTGGCGGTTGAGTCTGCGGGCGGGGTGCTGCGCCTGGACCTTGCCGTAGGTGCGCTTGTAGGACTTGAGCGGCCCGGTGCTGTACAGAGTCGGGAGGGTCGGGGTGGTGCCGTAGTCCTGGGCGGCGATCCAGTCGAGGAAGCTGCGCATATCGGCGTACCGCACACGTACGGTGTTGTTCGCCGGTGCTGCGCCTGCGGGGGTAGGTGCGGTGGCGAAGGTGATGCAGCCGTCGTGGGTCCAGTAGAAGGGGTGCCCGAGGGTGCGTACGGCGTAGCTGAGGTTCTGCCGGTAGCGGGTAGCCGTGGTCTTGGCGTAGCGGTCTGCGAATCCGGCTATGAGGTCGGCGGGGTCGGGGAGGTCATCGGTGCTACGGGGGCGAGGATGATTACTTGATCAACCGGGCCCGGGCCTGTCAGACCGTCCGGCCGCCGAGGCTGCGCGGGAGGGTGTCGAGCACGACCGCGCCGACCAGGTGCAGGCGCTTGCTGGACACCAGGACCACGGCGAAGCGCCCGGCCTGGCCGGGCGGGGCCAGCTCCACCTGGCCGGGGGCGAACCGGCCCCGGAAGGACATCTCGCAGACCGTCTGGTCGTCCTCGACGGCCAGCTCGGCGCGGGCGGCGGCCGGCAGATGGCTGCGGACGGCGTCCACCGGTACCCGATGGACGCCGAGGAGGACGGCCCGGTCGTCGTGGACGGCGCTGCGGCCCACGGGTATGGCCCGGTAGCACGACGAAACCGACCCGTTGGAGACGCCCGGCGCCCGGCCACAACCCACGGGGGCGGCGACCGCCGCCATCACCACCAGGGCCGCTCGCCAGGAGTTCCTCTGTCGCATCGCCTAGCCCCCGGATTCTAGTGCCGACGTCGTCTGGCGCCCGGGTTCCCGGGACCGCCGCCCGGCCAGCGCCAACGCCCCCCAGGATCCCCACCCGACCGGGAGGAGCAGCCAGAACGACACCAGCCGGTACAGCAGCACGGCCGCCACCGTCGAGTCGGCCCCGCCGCCGAAGGTGACCAGGGCCACCGTGAGGCTGCCCTCGACCGCCCCCAGCCCGCCCGGCGTGATCGGCAGGATGGCGGCCAGCTGGCCGGCGCCATAGGCCAGCAGCAGGCCCCGCCACGGCACCCCCACCCCCACCGCGAAGAACGAGAGGGTTAGGCAGCTCATGTCGGCCACCCAGTTGGCCAGGCCCATGGCGAACGCCCGGGCCCACACCGGGCGCGACGGGCTCACGACGCCCAGCTCCCGGGTCCAGTCGTCGACGACCTCGGCGGCGGCCCGGTCCCGGGCGGGCCGGCGGAACAGCCGTTGCGACAGGGCCACCAGGCGGGTGGCGTGGGGCAGCAGGCGGCGGCGCTCCAGGATGAGCAGGCTCAGCAGGGCGGACACCGCCACGATGCCCAGGATCACCTCCACGAGGTCGTAGGTGCTGCCCAGCCCGAGCGCCAGGGCCAGGCCGGCGGCGGACAGGAGGGCGAGGGCGGAGAAGGTGACGATGTTGAAGGCCACCACCACCCAGGTGGCCAGCAGGTCGTCGGCGCCCCAACGGCGGAACTGCCTGAAAAGGTAGGCCAGGTACACGACCCCGCCGCCCGGGAAGGAGTACTGGATGGCCGATCCCGCCAGGGTGATGCCCAGCATGCTGCGGGCCGGGACCCGTACCCGGCCGCAGCGCAGCAGCCGCCGCTGCAGGGAGGAGAGAGCGGTGTAGGAGAGGAGCTCGGCGGCGACGGCCACCAGCATCCACCACCACCGCAGGTGGTCGAGGTAGCCGCTCACGCTGCGCAGCTCGTCGGTCTTGCCCGACACCACCCACCCTCCCAGCCCCACGGCGGCGAGGGCTACCACCACCCGGAACACGGGCCACGCCCGGCGCCATGGCCCCGGCCCGGCGGCCACGATCGGAGGGTCGGGGGGGGTCAAGGGTGGCGATTCTGGCATCTCCGGTTCGGCGATAGGCGCCGCGGACCGTGCTGCGAGCACGGCCACGGCCGACTCTGGCAGCCTGGGGCCGATGACCGGCCCCCTCCCGCCCGACCGTGCCCGGAGCGGCGTCAATGCCGGCCCCAGGTGGTGGCCCCTGGCGCCCGACCCCGACCTGACCCCTATCGGCGCCCGGCGGGCCTACGGCGAGGTGCTGGCCGTGTACCTGGCCTTCTTTCTCGTGGGTATCGTCGCCGCCGGGCTCCTGCTGGCGGGCCGCTCCGCCGATGTGACCAGCACCGGCAGCTGGGGGGTGTACCTGACGGCGGCGGTCGACCAGGTGATGCAGATCGGGCTGGCGGTGGCGGTGGTGCTGCTCCTCGCCGCCCGCAGAGGTGTGCGCCCCGGCCTCCTGGGATTGCGGGTCCCCCGGCGGGCCGATGGCCGGGTCGCCGTCAGCCAGTCCATCCGGATGATGGCCTGGTGCTTTCTCGCCATCATCGCCGGCAACATCTTCGTGGCCCTCCTGCAGACCGGCAGCCTCCCCCAGACCCGGGCCGCCGCCCCGGAGCTGATCTACAGCGTGGTCCAGGCGGCCCAGGCCGGCGTCATCGAAGAGCTGGTCGTCCTGGCGTTCGTGGTGGTCACCCTGCGCCAGGCGGGACGCCCCTGGTGGGAGGTCACCGCGGTGGCCCTGGTCCTGCGGGCCGCCTACCACATCTACTACGGGCCCGGGGTGGTGGGCATCCTCATCTGGGCGGCGCTGTTCTACTGCATCTACCTGCGCTTCCGGCAGCTCCTGCCGCTGATGGTCTGCCACGGGCTCTGGGACTCCGTGGCGTTCCTGTCCCGGGCCAGCACCGTCGTCCTCGGTGTGGGCGAGCTCATGGTGGCCGCCCTGTGGTTGACGGCGGTGATCCTGTGGTTGATCGAGCGCAACAACCCGCCGGCGGCGGTCCCCGCCGCGGGCCACCAGCCCGTGCGCCCGGGCCCCGTCGCCCTGGCGCAGATGGGCGCGCCCCCCCTGCCTCCCCCGGCGGTGCACCCGCCGCCGGGCTGGCATCCGGACCCGGCGGGCACCAACCGGTGGCGGTGGTGGGACGGTCACCGCTGGACCGACTACATGTCGCCCCACTGACGGCCGGCGGGGCGGGCCCGGTGGCGCCCGGGGACGGCAACGGCCACCTCGGCCACCACCCGGTGGCGTTGGCGACCGAGAGCCTCGCCCGGCCCGAGCACCATCAGCGCCCGGGAGCTGCGGGCGGCCAGGGCGGGGGTGGTGGCGTAGCCCCAGCCGACGGCGGCCGCCGTCCAACCGTCGGCGACGGCCGCCGCCGGTCCTCCTGCCCAGCTGACGACCAGCGGGGGGTGGTGCCTGCCTGTCGTCGAGGGGCCTTCCACCACCGTCCCGAGGGTGCCAGGCGGGGGCAGGGTAGCCCGGGGCTTGAGCACCACCACGCGGTGGCCGGGGCCCAGCCCGCCGCCGTCGCCGCCCCCCACGAGCCGGGCGGCGGCCCGGTTGAGGCCCCGGGCCTCTTCCGGGCCCAGCCCGACCAGCAGGGCGTGGGAGCCGGCGCTTTGCCACTCCGCCAGGAGCACCTCGGCCGCCCGGCGGCCCACGGGCGGCCATCCGGCGGGCGGTCCCCCCGCCCCCGGCTGCCACGCCGGGTGGGGCGGGGCGTCCAGCCGGCCGGCCCGGCCGGCGGCTTCGCTGAGCCCGTGGCTGGCCGGGTTGGTCAGGCGGGGGAGGGTGCCGCCCTCGACGAACACCAGGCGACCGCGGTGGCGGTCCACCAGCCGGCCCAGCTCCGTCGAGGTCCGCCGGTCGGCCCGGTCGACGATGAGGACGTCGGGGGGCTGACCGGCCGGGGCCGGGCCCAGCCCGGTGAGCACCGTCCACCGTCGGGCGGCGTCGGCGGTAGGGGCGTGCAGGGCCACGGTGAGGCCGGCGCGTGCCCACACGGCAGCGGCGGCGTGGACCACCTCGGCCTGGGCCAGCAGGACGCTCCGCCCCGGCGGACCCGACAGGAAGTGCACCCGGGCGTCGCCGAGGGTGAGGGCCCGCACCGCCGCCTCGACGGCCGCCGCGGCCCCGGCGCCGGCCAGGGCGGCGTCGACGTGAGCGGGGTCGACGGCGGTGGCCGCCCCGGCCGGGTGGTCCCGGTCGAGCCGGGCGACGAGAGCGTCGTCGGCCCGCCGGGCGGCGCCGGTCGTCCAGCGGGGGTTGGCGGTGGGGGACGGAACCGAGAGGCTGTGGGCGCAGAAGCGCCCCGCCCATCCGAGGGCCTCCCACGCGTCGGCTCCGCCCGGGTGGCAGGCGGCCAGGGCCACGAGGACGTCCTCCACCCGGAAGTCGGACCGCCGCACCGTGAGCCGCAGCCCGATGGTGCGCTCGAGGGTGGCATCGTCCAGGCCCGCCGGCGGGACCGGCCCGGGGCCGGTCTGCCCACCGGTCGGCCCACCCGTCGGCCCACCGGCCCGCGCCCCGGCGGCGGGGGACGCCACCAGCGCCGGGGTGGACAGGCTGGCCGCTCGCACCGCGGCCCGTGGGGTGTCGGCCAGGTCGGCCAGCCCGTCGGGGCGCAGCCGCCACTCCAGCCGCCAGCCGTGACGGGCGAGCTGGTGGCGCAGCTCCAGCTGGTAGAGGGCGGCGACGGCGGGGCGCGACACGTACCACGACGGGGCTCGCAGCGGGCCCCAGGCGCCGGCCGCCCGGCTGAGGTTGACGACCAGCACGTGTGAGTGCAGGTGGGGGGCGCCCGCCGAGTTGGTGTCGTGCTGGAACGCCGCCGTCAGCAGACCGTCGGCGGGCCGCCCGTGCCCGGTGGGGTCGTCGAAGTGCAGCCGGGCCTGGGCCTCGAGCACCGCCATCACCGACTGGACCGCGGCGGTGTGGGCCCGCCGGATGCTCATGGTGTGGTCGGGTCCCACCGATGCCGCCAGCACCGAAACCGATTTGGGGGCGGCGAAGATCAAGTCCCATCCCCCCCGGCGCCGGGCCGGGCGCCGGGCGGGCAGGTACCGGCCGCTGTCGGGGTGGCGGCCCTGGAGCAGCCTCCTCAACGGGGACGCCTCCACCGGGCCGGACAGCCCGAGGAGCCGGGTGGCCGCCTCCGACCAGCGCCCCGGGTGCTCCCGGCCCATGTAGTAGGGGACCACCCCCGGCCCGACGCCGTGCACGATCAGCACCTGGACAGCAGACACCATATCCGAGCAAGAAACAAGCTGAAAAATATTGAAACGACATCACAGCTGCTCTACGGTGGGTGCGTCAGCCGACCAGGAGGTGTCCCGTGCTCCCCATCCGTCTCGTCCTGGCCGCCTCGAGCGGCACCGCCGTCACCTTGCACCCCGACGCCCACCAGATACCGGGCTCCAACGTCCTGCAGAACCTCACCAACGGGCTCGGATGGTGGGCCCTGGTGGCCGCCATGGCCGGGGTGGTGATCGGTGCCGTCATGTGGGCGTTCGGTCACTACTCGCAGAACTACTCGTGGCAGGCCCTTCACCTGCGATGACAGCCAGAAACAGCGATCTAGCTGGGCTTTTACCCTTGCCGCTGCTGACCGCAGTCGACCGCCATTTTCCGACCTGCTGTGTCAGCTGTGTGTCACTGTCGAACCCATATGGCGGTGGACTCCACGGTTCGGGTCCACCGTCACGGCCCATGGATGTGACACGCTGCAGTGTTGGGCCGAGACATGCAACGAGGCCCTGATTGGCTAGATCAAGGGCCTCGTCGCTGATATCTGGATGACGGGCATCGAGGATAGCCTGCGGTGGGCCCGCAGGCGGTGGATCGTTCCTCGGCGCCACTGGTTATCGGCACGAGCAGCTTCAGAAAGGGAAGCAGGGTTCGTGCAGGACAACCAACACCTAGACCAGTTAGAGCAGATGCTTCTGACTGGGCGTCCCGTCGGGCAGTGGACGCCCCGAGTGCAGGGGACCGCCAATGCTGCTGGCATCCAAGCTTGGGTCTTCAACAACGGGCTGGAGGTGATCGCCAAGCCACCGAATCAGCGGTTCGGCGCTCGGCAGGTATTCAGCGAACGCGCCGCCTGGCTCGTCCTTCGAACCCTCGGTTGGGCGGACCTCGCCTCCCCCGTCGTGATCCGCTCGGACAACCGAGGGGTGCCTTGGTCCTTCAACCTCAAGGCCGCCCATCCAGCGCTGGTTGAGCATGTTCTCATTCCCCGGATGCCTGAGACCGATGTCTACCGGGCGGGGATGTTCGATCTGCTCGTTCGCAACCGCGACCGATTGGTGCGCAACTGGCAGATTCTCAATGTGGGTGAGAACCCTCGCTTGTTCCTCTTCGACCACGGCTACTGCTTCGGGCTCGAACCCGACCGGAACCCCGGCTCTG
>DASSZD010000209.1:0-23026 GCA_035702985.1 Acidimicrobiales bacterium | reverse complement strand
GTGGCGGCACCGCTTCATCACCGACACCTGGGGCTGGGAGATCCCCGCCGGGCGCATCGACGCCGGGGAGACCCCGGCCGAGGCCGGCGCCCGGGAGGTGCTGGAGGAGACCGGCTGGCGGCCCGGACCGCTCGAGCCGCTGATCACCTACCAGCCGACCAACGGCCTCTCCGACCAGCGGTTCCACCTGTTCCGGGCGGCCGGGGCCACCCGGGTGGGGGAGCCGAGCGACCCGGCCGAGTCGGAGCGGGTGGAGTGGGTGGGACCCGCCGAGGTGAGGGAGATCGCCCGCCGGGGCCAGATGGTCGACGGCCTGTCGCTGACCGCGGTGCTCTACGCCCTGGCGTTCGGGCCGCTCGCCTGAGCGCCGCTGATGCCGGCTCCCCGCCGTAGCATGGCCGGGATGCGCCGCAGTGCCGAGGAGATCGCCAAGATGCGCCGGGCCGGGAAGGTGGTGGCCGAGATGCACGCCGCCACCCGCGCCGCGGCCGAGCCCGGTGTGACCACCGCCGATCTGGACCGGGTGGCCCGCGAGGTGCTCGAGCGCCGCGGCGCCCGGTCCAACTTCCTCGGCTACCACGGCTTCCCGGCGGTGATATGCACCTCGCCCAACGACATGATCGTCCACGGGATCCCCGGCTCCTACCGGCTGGAGGAGGGTGACATCATCTCCGTCGACTGCGGGGCCATCGTCGACGGCTACCACGGCGACGCCGCCTTCACCATGGGCATCGGCCGGGTCTCGCCCCTCGCCGAGCGCCTGATGAAGGTCACCGAGGCCAGCCTGTGGGCCGGGATCGCCGAGATGGAGGCCGGCCACCGCCTGCACGACATCGGCCGGGCCGTCCAGGAGGTGGCCGAGAAGGCCGGTTTCTCCCTGGTCCGGGAGTACACCGGCCACGGCATCGGCACCCGCATGCACGAGGACCCGAGCGTGCCCAACTACTGGCCCGGCAACCCCGGACCGGTCCTCAAGCCGGGGATGCCCCTGGCCGTGGAGCCCATGGTCAACGCCGGAGGCCCGGCCACCAAGCTGCTCGACGACGGCTGGAGCGTGGTCACCGCCGACGGCAGCCTGTCCGCCCATTTCGAGCACACCATCGTGGTCACCGACCAAGGGCCCGAGGTGCTGACCCTGCCCGACTGACCCGCCGCTGCGGCCCCGGGGGGCCGGTTCGGGGCCGCGATTTACCAACCGGCGGATCGCGTAGTAGCATGCATCCCCGGCCTCGCGCGGATTCTGCGCGGCTTTGCCACTCCCGCCGTGGGAGCCCCTTCGATGGAGTAATGGTGAAAGTACGTCCCAGCGTCAAACCGATCTGTGAGCACTGCAAGGTCATCCGCCGGCACGGCCGGGTGATGGTGATCTGCGACAACCCGCGCCACAAGCAGCGCCAGGGCTAGGAGAGGAGAGACATGGCACGTATCGCCGGCGTCGACATTCCCCGCGAGAAGCGGCTGGGCACCTCGCTGACCTACATCTTCGGTATCGGTGACACCACCGCCGACCAGGTGTGCGAGGGCACGGGCATCGATCCCGCCACCCGGGTCCGGGACCTGACCGACGAGGAGGTCACCCGCCTCCGCAACTGGATCGACGCCAACCTCAAGGTTGAGGGCGATCTCCGTCGGGACATCTCCCAGGACATCAAGCGCAAGATGGAGATCGGCTCCTACCAGGGCATCCGCCACCGCCGCGGCCTGCCGGTGCACGGTCAGCGCACCCACACCAACGCCCGCACCCGCAAGGGTCCGAAGAAGACCGTGGCCGGCAAGAAGAAGGTCCGTAAGCACTGACATGACCGAGCACCTGACTCAGAGAGAGCAGCTTTAGACAAGACATGGCCAAGCCGAAGCCGGGCGGTCGCCGCCCCCGTCGCCGCGAGCGGAAGAACGTCACCTACGGGGTGGCGCACATCAAGAGCTCGTTCAACAACACGATCGTCTCCATCAGCGACCCCGAGGGCAACGTCCTGGCCTGGGCCTCGGCCGGCAACGTCGGTTTCAAGGGCTCGCGCAAGTCGACCCCCTTCGCCGCCCAGCTGGCCGCCGAGCAGTGCGCCCGGCGGGCCATGGAGCACGGGGTGCGCAAGGTCGAGGTGCTGGTCAAGGGCCCCGGCTCCGGCCGTGAGACGGCCATCCGCTCGATCATGAACACCGGCATCGAAGTGGCCGGCATCAAGGACGTCACCCCCATCCCGCACAACGGCTGCCGCCCCAAGAAGCGGCGCCGGGTCTGAGAGAGGGAGGCAGGAGAGACCATGGCTAGGTATACCGGCCCCGTCTGCCGCCTGTGCCGGCGGGAGAAGATGAAGCTGTTCCTCAAGGGTCCCAAGTGCGACTCCATGAAGTGCCCGATCGAGCGGCGCCCGTACCCCCCGGGTGAGCACGGCCGGGACCGCATGCGCCAGGGCTCCGAGTACCTGACCCAGCTGCGGGAGAAGCAGAAGGCCCGCCGCATCTACGGGGTGCTCGAGAAGCAGTTCCACAACCTCTACGAAGAGGCCAACCGCCAGCAGGGCATCACCGGCGAGAACCTGCTGCGCATGCTCGAGCTGCGCCTGGACAACGTCGCCTACCGGGCCGGCTGGGGCGCCAGCCGGGCCCAGGCCCGCCAGTTCGTCCGCCACGGCCACGTCCTGGTCAACGGCAAGCGGGTCACCATCCCGTCGTACCGGCTCCGCAAGGGGGACGTGGTGTCCCTCAAGGGCAAGTCCCGGGACATGATCGTCGTCCGTCACAACCTCGATACCCTGGATCGCCAGGTTCCCCCGTGGCTGGAGAGCGGTGCGGAGGGCCATGAGGCAACCGTGCGCGACCTTCCGCTGCGCGAGCACATCGATGTGCCCGTACGGGAATCGCTGATCGTCGAGCTCTACTCCAAGTAGGAATCCGCCGCATGCTCATCATCCAACGTCCGACCGTCGAGCCTCTGGGCGAGGAGGCGGGCAACCGCCAGCGCTTCGCCATCGGGCCCCTCGAGCCCGGGTTCGGCCACACCCTGGGGGTGGCCCTGCGCCGCACCCTGCTGTCCTCCATTCCGGGGGCGGCGGTCACCCAGGTGCGTTTCGACGAGGCCCTGCACGAGTTCACCACCCTGCCCGGGGTCAAAGAGGACGTCACCGAGGTGATACTCAACCTCAAGGACGTCGTGCTGTCCGTCTACAGCGACGAGCCGGTGACCCTCCGCCTCGACGTGCGCGGCCCGGCCACTGTCACCGCGGGTGACATCGTCACCAGCAGCGACGTCGAGATCCTCAACCCGGACCTGGTCCTGGCCACGGTCAACCAGAAGGGCCGGCTGGCCTGTGACCTCACGGTGGAGCGGGGCCGGGGTTACGTCTCCGCCGACCGCAACAAGAAGTCCTCCACCATCGGGGTCATCCCGGTCGACTCGATCTTCTCGCCCATCCGGGTCGCCGCTTTCAGCGTGGAGCCCACCCGGGTGGAGCAGTCCACCAACTACGACCGGCTGATCCTCGACATCACCACCGACGGGTCCATCACCCCGAGCGAGGCTCTGGCCTCCGCCGGTGACACGCTGCGGTCGCTGCTCGGCCTGGTAGCCGACATGAGCGAGGCCCCCCAGGGTCTCGAGCTGGGCGATGTGGGGGCGGCTGCGACCGGCTCGCCGGACCTGGACCTGCCCATCGAGGATCTGGACCTGTCCGAGCGGCCCCGCAACTGCCTCAAGCGGGCCCAGGTCAACACCGTCGGTGAACTGGTGCAGAAGTCCGAGGACGACCTGCTGGCCATCACCAACTTCGGTCAGAAGTCCCTCGATGAGGTACTCCAGAAGCTCGACGAGCGGGGCCTGGCCCTGCGCTCGAAGGAGGGTTAGAAGTGGCCACCCTGCCGGGCCGCCCCAAGAAGGGTCCCCGCTTCGGAGGTGACGCCGAGCACCAGAAGGCCATGGTCGGCAACCTGGTCGCCTCGCTGATCGCCGCCGAGGCCATCGTGACCACCGAGGCCAAGGCCAAGTTCCTGCGCCCCATCGTGGAGAAGTGCGTAACCAAGGCCAAGAAGGCCCAGGCCGACGAGGGCCAGGCCGTGCACCTCCAGCGCCAGGTCGTGGCCCTGATCCGGGACAAGGACATGGCCAACAAGCTGTTCGCCGAGATCGGCCCCCGCTACGTCGATCGGGCAGGTGGCTACACCCGTATCCTCAAGCTGGGCCCGCGCCACGGCGACAACGCCCCCATGGCGCGCATCGAGTTCGTCTAACCCACCGAGACGCCCTGACCCTCTTCTCCGTAGAAGCAGGAGAGCAGGCCGCTTCAGCCGTGACCGCCGGGCCCACCCGGCGGTTGCGGCTTCTGGTGGCTTACGACGGGCGGCCCTACCACGGCTTCGCCGCCCAGCCCGGGGTGGAGACGGTGGGGGGCGCCCTGATCGCCGCCATCGAGCGGTTCCTGCGCCACACCATCGACCTCACCTGCGCCGGGCGGACCGACACCGGGGTGCACGCCTGGGGCCAGGTGGTGTCCTTCGACGCCCGCCAGGATGCCGACCCGGTGGCCCTGCAGCGGGCCGTCAACCGGGCCCTGAAGCCGGCCATCGTGGTGCGGGAGGCCGGGGTGGCCGCCCCCGGGTTCGACGCCCGCCGCTCGGCCACCGGCCGGCTTTACCGCTACACCATCCGCAACCACCCGGTGAGCGACCCGTTCACCGCCGCCACGGTGTGGCACGTGCCCGCCCCCCTGGACCTGACGGCCATGAGGCTGGCCTGTGACGCCCTCTACGGCGAGCACGACTTCTCGTCGTTCTGCCGGCGGCCGCCCGTCCCCGGCGCCTCGCTGGTGCGGGTGGTGCGCGACGCCCGCTGGGTGGACCTGGGGGAGGGCATGCTGCGCTTCGAGATCGAGGCGTCGTCGTTCTGCCACCAGATGGTGCGCTCGGTGGTGGGCACGCTGGTGGAGGTGGGTCTGGGCCGGCGCAAGGCCGGCGAGATGAGCGCCGCCATCCGGGCCCGGTCCCGCGCCGCCGCCGGCCAGCCGGCCCCTCCCCACGGCCTGTGCCTGTGGGAGGTCCGCTACGACGGGGACGGCCCCCCGCCCGCTAGCTGACGATGTCGACCTGGTAGCCGGACGCCTTCAGCACCCGGACCACCTCGTCGTGGTGGTCCCGGTCCCGGGTCTCGACGGTGACCTGCACCTCCACCTCGGCCACGGCCAGGGCCCGGGCGTTGCGGTGGTGCTCCACGTCGAGCACGTTCAGCCGCAGCCGGGCCAGCTCGGCGGTGAGGGCGGCCAGCGCCCCGACCCGGTCGGGCATGACCACCTTCAGGGTGAGGTAGCGGCCGGCGGCCGACAGGCCGTGCTCGATGAGCTTGGTGAGCAGCAGCGGGTCCACGTTCCCCCCGGAGAGCACCACCACCACCGGGCCGGTGCCGGGCACCCGCTCGGCGATCACCGCCGCCAGGGCGGCCGCCCCGGCCGGCTCCACCACCGCCTTGGCCCGCTCCACGGCCAGCAGCATGGCCCGGCTGATCTCCTCCTCGTCCACCGTCAGGACCGAGTCGACGAAGGCCTCGGCGTGGGCCAGGGTCAGGTCGCTGCAGCGGGCCACCGCGATCCCGTCGGCCATGGTGGCCACCCGGTCCAGGGTGACCGGCCGGCCGGCGGCCAGGGCGGCGGTGAGGGTCGGGGCGCCGGCCGCTTCCACCCCGATGACCCGGGGCCGGGCCCCCGGGTGGGGGGCCAGGCCGGCCGCCGCCGCCACCCCGGCCAGCAGCCCGCCGCCTCCCACCGGGACGGCGATCACCTCCGCCTCGGGGGCCTCCTCCATGATCTCCAGCCCCAGGGTGCCCTGCCCGGCGATGACGTCGGCGTCGTCGAAGGGCGGCACGTACAGGGCCCCGGTCTCGGCGGCGAACCCGACGGCCAGCTTGATGCAGTCGTCGACCATCTCCCCCTCGAGGCGGACGGTGGCCCCGTAGGCCCGGGTGGCCTCGACCTTGGGCAGCGCCGCCGCGGTGGGCATGAAGATGGTGGCGTCACGCCCGGTCAGGGTGGCGGCCAGGGCCACCCCCTGGGCGTGGTTGCCGGCCGACGCCGCCACCACCGGCTGGCCGGCGGGTAGCTGGGCGATCCGGTTGTACGCCCCCCGGATCTTGAACGACCCGGTCCGCTGGCGGTACTCCGGCTTGAGCAGGACCGGCCGGCCGGCCAGGCGGGACAGCGTGTCCGAGCGGTCCACCGGGGTGGGGCGCAGCACCGACCGCACCCGGGTGCGGGCCGCCTCGATGTCGTCGAGCGTGACCAGGCGGGTCACGGCCGCCGGGACCGGGCCCGGCACCGGCCGCTCAAGTCGACGCGGCCCGCGCCGCCGCCTCCCGGGAGGCCCGCCACAGCGCCAGTTGCTGGGCGGCCGCCGCCTCGTTGACCCGGTCGTTGCGGGCCGCCAGGCGCTCGTCGGCGCGCAGCCACTGGATGAACACGGCGATGGTGCCGATCAGGCCGATGGACTCGCCCGCCACCCACATGAGGGCCCCACCGGCGTGCAGGTCGGCCAGGCTGATACCCGGGGCGATCGGGATGGTCTGGCTCTCGAGGGCCATGCCCAGGATGGTGTGGAACGGCAGGGCCAGCATCAGGTACAGGATCTTGATCCCGTGGTTGAGGCGGCGGGGGAGGGGGTCGATGCCGATCACCGGCCAGTAGAACAGGCATCCGGTGACGAGCAGGTGCAGGTGGACGAACTCGTGCAGGGTGTTGTTGGTCAGGGTGTCGGCGTAGAGGCCGCTGAAGTACAGGGCGAACAGGGACCCGCCGTAGAGGGGCCAGGTGATCAGCGGGTTGGACAGGAGCCGGCCCACCGGGCTGTGGATCACCTTGAGCACACCGGTCTGCACCCGGCGGTGGCTGGCCTGCAGGAGCAGGGTGACCGGCGCCGAGAAGGCCAGGAAGATGGGGGCCAGCATGCCCAGGCCGACGTGCTGGATGGTGTGGTCGGTGAAGCTGACGTCGTCGTAGGCGGCGATGCCCGACAGCAGCGAGAAGGCGATCAGCAGCTCGGCGACCAGGAACGACGCCGTGCGCCTCCACGGCCACTTCCGGCCCTTGGCCTTCAACCGCCGGACCGACCACAGGTACCACCCGGTGGTGACCAGGAGCGCGGCGGTAGGGATGGGGTCGGCGCTCGACTGGGTGAAGAGAGTGACCGGGTTCAGGCCGGCTGCCACTGACATCCGCACACGAGGATAGCGCTGGTGGCCCGGTCCGCCCGCTCGCCCCGCCGCCGGCAGCCGGGACTCCCCGCCGGCGCCGGCCCGGTTTTGGATTGGACCCGCCGGTTGTGTAGAAATAAGCCCCAGTGACAGCCATATCCACAACCGGAGCCGTCTCCCCCGCGGCACCGGCGATCCGGCAGGTCGACCCGTCGATGTACCGCCCCAAGCTCCTGCAGGTGGGCGTCATCGTCTGGTTGTCCTCCGAGTTGATGTTCTTCTCGGGCCTGTTCGCCGCCTATTTCAGCCTCCGCTCGGCGACCCACCCGTGGCCCCCCAAGGGCGACGTGCTGGACGTCCCGCCGGTGCTCGTCGCCACCATCCTGCTGGTGCTGTCGTCTTTCACCATGCAGTACGGGGTGTACCGGGCCGTGCGGGGGTCGCGGTGGGGCTTCATCGGCTGGACCGCCATGACCTTCGTGCTCGGCGCCCTGTTCGAGTACATGCAGATCTCCGACTACCTGGGCCGGCCGTTCTCCATCAGCCACGACGCCTACGGTTCCGCCTTCTACACCCTCACCGGGTTCCACTTCCTGCACGTGGCCGGCGGGCTGGCGGCCATGATCATCGTGTCGTTCCGGGTGCTGCGCACCCCCCGGTTCGGCCACCGCACCATCCCCGCCATCGAGTTCCTCTCGTACTACTGGCACTTCGTGGATGTGGTGTGGATCGCCCTGTTCCTGGCCATCTTCGTCCTGAAGTGAGCACCCGCATGACCCGCATCCTCCGGCACCGTCGCCTGCTCGCCGGGCCGGCCGCCCTGCTCGCCCTGGCCTTCGTGGCGTTCTCGGTGCTGTTCCTCACCGGCGGTTCCGCCCACGGCCAGCAGGCCCTGGTCAGCACCAACCCGCAGGACATCGCCGACGGCCAGGCGCTGTACCAGGCCCACTGCCAGTCCTGCCACGGCTACCAGGGCCAGGGCGGGGTGGTGAAGGGCGCCCCGGCGCTCATCAGCGTGGGCGCCGCCGCCGCCGACTTCTACCTGAGCACCGGGCGCATGCCACTGAACGCCCCCAACAACGAGGCCCTGCGTCACAAGCCGGCTTTCACCCAGACCGAAATCCGCCAGCTCGTGGCCTACGTAAATGCACTGCCGCAGATCAACGGGACGAACGTGTCCGGCCCGACGATACCGACAGTGCAGCCCTTGTGCTCTGACCAGACCACCGCCACCACGACCGACCAGAACTGCGTGACCCTCGGCGAGGGGCAGGCGCTCTACGCCCTCAACTGCGCCGAGTGCCACCAGGCCGTCGGTTCGGGCAACATCCTGTCCAAGGGGAACACGATCCCCTCCCTGCGGGCCGCCACCCTGGTCCAGGCCGCCGAGGCCCCGCTGATCGGGCCCAGGCCCATGCCCATGTTCAAGGAGTTCACCCCCCACCAGCTGTCGGCGATCGCCCATTACGTCCAGTACCTCCACAAGCCTGACTCACCCGGTGGCGCCGGCATCTCCTACATGGGCCCGGTCGCCGAAGGCTTCTTCGGCATCCTCATCGGGTTCGTGGTCTTGTGGTTCGCCGCCCGGATGATCGGAACACGAGGATGACCACCACCGACGATTCGCTGTCCCAGCCGCAACACGAGGGGCACCGGGGCGAGGAGACGGATGTCACCGCGGCGGAGCGCATCCCCCCCGGCCGCAACCCCCGCCACTTCGGGATCGACCCGAGCGAGCCCTGGCCCGACGACGTGCCGATGGACCAGGACGACACCCACTGGCGCTACGAGCACGACCCCAAGGGGGCCCGGCGGGCCGAGCTGCGCGTCGCCGCCTGCTGGACGGTCACCCTGCTGGCCTCGCTGGGCCTGGCCGTGGTCTACATCATCGACGCCAACAACCAGCTGGCCGGGCTGTGCTGGGCCCTGGCCTTCGCCGGCCTGGGCATCGGGCTGATCCTGTGGGCCCGGGACCTCATGCCCGGCCACGACGTGATCGCCAGCCGCGGCCACCATGACGTCAGCGCCGTCGCCGACCGGGTGGCGGCCGCCGAGTCGCTCAGCCGGGGCGTGGATGCCATGGCCCGGCGGTCGTTCCTGACCAAGCTGCTGCTGCCGGTCGGGGCGGTGTTCGGCCTGGCCACCATCTTCCCGCTGGCGTCGCTGGGGCCCCGGGCCAAGGCCGACCTGACCAAGACGTCGTGGGGCAAGGGCACCCGGGCGGTCACCCAGGACGGCACCCCCATCCGGCCCACCGACCTGCCGGTGGACGGGATCCTCACCGTCTTCCCCGAGGGTCACATGGACGACGCGCTGTCGCCGACGCTGCTGATCAACGTCGGTACCGACAACTTCCGGATGACCAAGGCCAACCAGGGCTGGAACATCCCGGTTTCGGGGGGCGGCAACATCGTGGCCTTCTCCAAGATCTGCACCCACGCCGGGTGCCCGGCCAGCCTGTACAACGTGCAGAGCAAGCAGCTGGTCTGCCCGTGCCACCAGTCGACGTTCGACGTGCTGCTCGACTGCAAGCCGGTGTTCGGCCCGGCTCCACGGTCGCTCCCGCAGCTGCCGCTGACGGTCAACAGCGACGGCTACATCGTCTCGCAGAGCGATTACACGCAACCTGTTGGCCCCGGTTTCTGGAGCAGGGGGTAGGCGGCCATGAGCACCACTCGCGAAAGGGCCTCGGCCCGCAAGCGCTACTCGATCGGCAAGTCGGTCCTCGACACCGTCGACGAGCGCATGGGGTCGTCGAAGTTCCTGACCAGCGTCTTCGACAAGATCTTCCCCGACCACTGGTCGTTCATGGTCGGCGAGATCGCCATGGACTCGCTGATCATCCTGATCGCCACCGGCATCTACCTGACGCTGTTCTACGTGCCGTCGCAGACCGACGTGGTGTACGCCCCCACCAGCGGGCACGTGTACCTGCCCCTGGTGGGCCAGCACATGTCCGAGGCGTACAAGTCGGTCATCGACATCACCTTCAACGTGAAGTTCGGCCTGATCATGCGCCAGGCCCACCACTGGGCCGCCCTGATCTTCCTGGCCGCGGTGATCTTCCACATGTGCCGGATCTTCTTCACCGGGGCCTTCCGCAAGCCCCGTGAGGTCAACTGGATCATCGGCCTGCTGCTCTGGCAGATCGTGTCCCTGGAGGGGTTCACCGGCTACTCCCTCCCCGACGACCTGCTGTCGGGCACCGGTATCCGGGTCATCTACTCCATCGTCCAGGCCATACCTTTCAACATAGGTAGCTGGCTGGTCTACAACCTCTGGGGCGGCCGGTTCCCGGGGACGGTGTTCATACCCCGGCTGTTCGTCGTCCACGAGTTCCTGTTCCCGCTGCTCATCGTGGGCCTGCTCACCGCCCACCTGATGATCCTGTGGCACCAGAAGCACACGGACTTCCCCGGCCCGGGCAAGACCGAGACCAACATCCGGGGCAGCCGGATCTGGCCCCAGTACGCCCTCAAGGCCGGCGGCCTGATGATGATGGTGAGCGCGGCCACGTTCTTCCTGGCCGGGTTCGTCCAGATCAACCCGGTATGGCTGTACGGGCCCTACACGCCGTTCAACGTGACCGCCGGGTCGCAGCCGGACTGGTACCTGGGCTGGCTGGACGGGTTCGTCCGGCTGTGGCCGCACTGGGAGTTCCGCTCGTTCGGGGTGGAGATCCCCAACCCGTTCTTCCCGGGCCTGCTCTTCCCCGGGATCATCTTCGGGATCATGTTCGCCTGGCCGTGGATCGACAAGAAGATCTACAACGACTACGGCTCGCACAACCTGCTGGACCGGCCCCGGGACAAGCCGTTCCGCACCGGTTTCGGGGTGGCGGCCATCATCTTCTTCGCCATCCTCACCGTCGGGTGCGGCACCGACATCCTGGCCAACAACCTGCACATCGGCTTCGAGCGGATCTACCAGTACCTGCAGTACGGGATGATCGTGGGACCGGTGGTCGGCTTCACCATCGCCTTCCGGACGTGCAAGGCCCTGCAGCTCACCGACGCCCACCCCATCCAGAAACCGCTGGGCGGGGTGATCTACCGGACCAGCACCGGCGCCTACCACACGGTGGGGGAGGCGCACGGCGAGGACCACGGGGCGGAGCACGCCCCGGCCGAGGCGGCCGCCGACGGCCGCGGTGCCGAGGAGCTCCATTCCCCGGTCGGCGGCGACTGACCCCGACGCTGGGAACTGCCCGAACGGCCCGGGGGCCCCATCCGCGACCCGCGGGTGGGGCCCCGGCGCGTGACGGCCTAAAATAGGGTTCTCTTTTCCCAGCGGGGGGTGACATTGGCTTCGGAGCAGGGCACCACGGCCGGCGGCACGGCGGCACCGCCTTTCGACCCGGACCGGCTGAGGGACCGGTACCGCCACGAGCGCGACAAGCGGATCCGCCCGGACGGCAACGACCAGTACGTCGAGATGGCCGGCCGCTTCGCCCGGTACCTGGAGGACCCTTACTGCCGGCCGCAGGCCCGCCCCCGGTGCCGGGAGGACGCCGACGTGGTGCTGATCGGCGGCGGCTTCGCCGGCCTGATCGCCGGGGCCCGGCTGCGCCAGGCCGGGGTGGGCGACATCCGCATCGTGGAGAAGGGCGGCGACTTCGGCGGCACCTGGTACTGGAACCGCTACCCCGGGGCGCAGTGCGACGTGGAGTCCTACATCTACCTCCCCATGCTGGAGGAGACCGGCTACATGCCGGTCGAGAAGTACTCCCACGCCCCGGAGATCCTCGAGCACTGCCGGCGCCTGGCCGACCACTTCGACCTGCGGCGGGGCGCCCTGCTGTCCACCGAGGTCACCGGGCTGGACTGGGATCCGGGCCGGTCCCGGTGGCTGGTCCGCACCAACCGCGGCGACGAGCTGCGGGCCCGGTTCGTGGTGATGGGCAACGGCCCGCTGCACCGGCCCAAGCTGCCCGGAGTGCCCGGCCTGGGGACCTTCAGGGGCCACTCGTTCCACACCAGCCGCTGGGACTACGACTACACGGGCGGTGACGCCTCCGGCGGCCTGAGCGGCCTCTCCGACAAGCGGGTGGGCGTCATCGGCACCGGCGCCACCGCCGTGCAGGTCGTACCCCACCTGGGTCAGGCGGCGGCCGAGCTGTACGTGTTCCAGCGGACCCCGTCGTCCATCGACGTGCGGGCCAACCGGCCGACCGACCCCGGCTGGGCGGCCGGCCTGGAGCCGGGCTGGCAGCGGGAGCGGATCGAGAACTTCACCATGCTCACCTCCGGCGGCTACTCCGACGTGGACCTGGTGATGGACGGCTGGACCGACATCGTCGCCAAGCTGATCTTCCGGGTGCGCAGCTCGGCCGACCCCGACCTGAGCCCGGGCGGGCTGTCAGAGGCCATGGAGATGGCCGATTTCGAGAAGATGGAACAGATCCGGGCCCGGGTGGACGCCATCGTGGCCGACCCGGCCACCGCCGCCGCGCTCAAGCCGTGGTACCGGCAGTTCTGCAAGCGGCCCTGCTTCCACGACGAGTACCTTCAGACCTTCAACCGGCCCAACGTCCACCTGGTCGACACCGACGGCCACGGCGTGGAGCGCATCACCGAGCGGGGGGTGGTGGCCGCCGGTAGGGAGTACCCGCTCGACTGCCTGATCTTCGCCACCGGCTTCGAGGTGGGCACCGACTACACCAGGCGGTCCGGCTACGACGTCACCGGCGCCGGCGGGGTGACCCTGTCGCAGCACTGGGCCGACGGCATGAGGACCCTGCACGGCATGCACGTCCACGGGTTCCCCAACCTGTTCGTCCTGGGCCACGCCCAGGGCGGTTTCACCGCCAACTACCCGCACCTGCTGGAGCAGGCCGCCGCCCACATCGGTCACATCGTGGGACACGCCCTCGACCAGGGCATCCGGGAGGTGGAGGTGACCGCCGAGGCCGAGGCCGACTGGCTGGACACCCTGGCCGCCAACGCCCGCAACATGCGCCGGTTCCAGGAGCAGTGCACCCCGGGCTACTACAACAACGAGGGCCGACCGGCCGAAGGCGGTTTCGTGCTGGCCGCCTACGGGCGGGGCCCGATGCCGTTCTTCGAACTGCTGGCCGAGTGGCGCGACCGGGGCGACTTCGCCGGTCTCGAGCTGCGCCGCTGACCGGGGCCGGCGACGAAGAAGCGCCCGGACCGACCGGCCCGGGCGCTCCAGAAGCGCAGAAGAAGGGGATCCCCGCCGGGATCAGTGGTGGTGGGGGTGGACCACTTCCTCGCTCAGGCTGTGGTCGACGTCGGTGTGGTAGTGGGGCCGGGTGGCTCCTGACGCCACGTCGTGGCCGAGCTCCACCTCGTCGGGGTCGATGCCCGGCAGGACGTCCATGGTGTAGTCGGACTCGGTCACCCAGCCGATGATCGAGCCGATGGCCAGCACGCCGCCGATGTAGGCGTACCAGAGGCCCCACACCAGGGCCATCCCGAAGAAGATGGCGCCCAGGCCCAGGCCGGCCGGCCAGATGGAGGCCGACGGGAAGTAGTCGATGACCCCGGCCCCGTCATCCTGGGTGGCGTCGAAGCGGTCCTCCGGGCGGGGGACACCGTGGCGGCGCTTCCACTGCAGCAGCAGGTACGAGCCCAGCAGGAAGTACGCGCTGAAGCTGAACACCAGCATGGCGATACCGCTGCGCTCGGAGGCGTGGCCGTGGACCGCCACCGCCCCCCAGTACACGCCGCACAGGCAGGTGAGGAAGATGAAGGCGCCCAGGATGACGCGGGACTCGACTTTCATCGCTCAGTGACCGACCTTCGTGAGCAGATCCGGGTGGTTGGCGTCCCACACCGGCCGCTCGGACCGGATGGGGGGCAGGGCCTCGAAGTTGTGGTCCGGCGGCGGCGACGAGCAGGCCCACTCGAGGGTCTGGCCGTCCCAGGGGTTGTCGCCGGCGATCTCGCCCCGGCGCAGCGAGCGCCACATGTTGACCACGGTGACGACCACGCCGATGCCGGTCACGTAGGCGCCCACGCTGGAGAGCAGGTTGAGGAAGTTCCAGCCCATGCCGGCGTTGTAGACCTCGATCCGGCGGGGCATGCCCCGCAGGCCCAGGGTGTGCTGGGGGAAGAAGGTGAGGTTGAAGCCGATCAGCATCAGGGCGAAGCTGATCATGCCCAGCGTCTCGTTCATCTTCCGGCCGGTCATCTTCGGGTACCAGTAGTAGAGGCCGGAGAACGCACCCATGACCAGGCCCATGATCACGTAGTGGAAGTGGGCCACCACGAAGTAGGTGTTGTGCAGCTGGAAGTCCAGGACCGGCTGGGCCAGGATCACGCCGGTGATGCCGCCGAAGAGGAACTGCAGCAGGAACCCGATGGAGAACAGCATGGCGGTGTTGAGCACGAGCGTGCCCCGCCACATGGTGCCGATCCAGTTGAAGAACTTGATGCCGGTGGGCACGGCGATCAGCAGCGACATGGCCGCGAAGAACGGCAGCAGCACCGCCCCGGTGGTGTACATGTGGTGGGCCCACACGCCCATCGACAGGGCGCCGATGGACAGCGTGGCCCCGATCATGCCCTTGTAGCCGAACACCGGCTTCTTGGACATGGTGGCGATCACCTCGGTGACCACCCCGAAGAACGGCAGGGCGATGATGTACACCTCGGGGTGGCCGAAGAACCAGAACATGTTCTGCCACAGGATCGGCTGGCCGCCGTGGGTGACGTCGAAGAACTGGCCGCCCAGGTGGCGGTCGATCCACAGCAGGGCGAACGCCGAGGTGAGCACCGGGAAGGCCAGCAGCACCAGGAACATGGTGACCAGCACGTTCCACACGTAGATCGGCATCCGGAACATCACCATGCCGGGGGCCCGCAGGGTGAAGATGGTGGTGATGATGTTGACGGCGCTGAAGATGCCGGAGAAGCCGGTGAGGCCCACGCCGACCAGCCACATGTCCGCCCCCGGCCCGGGGGAGCGGATGGCCTCGGTCAGCGGGGCGTAGCCGAACCAGCCGAACTCGGCGGCGCCGTTGTTGGTGGCGAAGCTGAGGACCAGCAGGCTGAACCCGCCCAGGTACAGCCAGTAGGACAGGTTGTTGAACCGGGGGAACGCCATGTCGGGGGCGCCGATCATCAGCGGCACCAGGTAGTTGCCGAACCCGGCGAAGCCGAGGGGGCCCACGAAGACGAACAGCATGATCGTCCCGTGCATGGTGAACATCTGGTTGTAGACGTTCGGGGTGACGAAGTGGTTGTCCGGGACGATCAGCTGGGTCCGCATCACCTCGGCCATGGCGCCGGCCACTACGAAGGCGATCAGGGCGGTGACGATGTAGTTGAGCCCGATCTGCTTGTGGTCGGTGCTGGTGATGTACTTGACCAGGCCCCGGGGGCGGGGACCCGGCACGACGTCCATCAGCACCTCCGAATAGGCGGTGCTGGCCGGAGGCTGGGGGCGACCTTCGAGAAGTGTCATGTGTGGCTGAGTCCTGGTGTTTCGTTGGTGCAGCGGCCGGGCTGGGTCCCCTGCACGCCGGCGGTGGTCACTGAACAGGAGGGCTGGCTGGCGTACCAGGCCTTGTACTGGGCGGGGGGCATCACGTCGACCAGGAACCTCATGTAGGCGTGGTACTGGCCGCAGATGTTGTTGCACTGCCCCGGGTACAGACCGGGCTTGAGGACGTTGACGTCGAAGGTGTTGTCGACACCGGGGATGAGGTCCCGGTTGTAGAGGAACGCCGGCACGTAGAAGGTGTGTACCACGTCGAGGGACACCACGTGCAGCTGCACCGTCTCGTTGGCCGGCATCACCAGCACCGGAAGGCCATTGTTGTCGTTGATGTTGTTGTAGTTGCCGGTGCCGACCTGGACGTGGCCGTTCGGGTAGACGAAGCGCCAGCCCCACTGGAAGCCGTCGACGGTGATCTTCACCGCCGGGGTGGGCGACACGGCGCCCTGCTTGTTCTCGGCGTTGAACATGAAGCCGAAGATGATGGCCACCACGACCAGGGGGATGATGGTGTAGGCCGCCTCGATGGGGATGTGGTACTGGAACTGGGCCGGCGTGCGCTCCTTGCCGGGCCGTTCGCGGTAGCGGACCAGGGCCCACACGATCAGGCCTATGACCAGCAGGCCGATCGGTACGGCGAAGTAGTAGCTGATGTGCCAGAGGAGCCGTGCCCATTGGGCCTGTTTGGTCACGCCGTGCGGAGAGCCGAAGTCCGTGGCCGGCAGTCGGGTCAGTTGGTGCATAACTGGGCCCAACAATAAGCACGGCCACCCCCGCTAGGCCAACCCGGGCCGGCACCCCCCGGCCTCCCCCGGCCGGGGCGGGCCGCCCGGTTGACGGGCCGATTGCCGATCCCGGGCCCGAGCCTCTATGCTGGTCAACCGGTCCGCGGGCGCCCCGGCGCGTCCCGGTCCCCCTTTTTCCGAGAACGTCATCGAAAGTTAGAGGACAGTGCGCACTTTCACGCCGAAACCTGCCGACATCCAGCGTGTCTGGTACGAGGTCGACGCGGACGGTGCCGTGCTCGGCCGGTTGGCCACCGAGGTGGCCCGGGTGCTGCGGGGCAAGCACAAGCCCATCTTCGCCCCCCACGTCGACACCGGCGACCACGTCATCGTGGTCAACGCGGCCAAGCTGCGGATGACCTCCGACAAGGCGGAGAAGAAGCTGTACTACCGCCACTCCGGTTACCCCGGCGGCCTCAGCTCCAAGAGCTACGCCGAGCTCCTGGCCAACGACCCGGAGGACACCTTCCGGCGGGCCGTCAAGGGCATGCTGCCCAAGGGCCCCCTCGGGCGGGCCATGCTGCGCAAGCTCAAGGTGTACGCCGGTCCCACCCACCCCCACTCGGCCCAGACCCCGAAGCCCCTGCCCGTCGACCCCCGCGCCCGCCGGGCTTCCTGAGAAGGATCATCCAGTCGTGACCAAGCCGCTCGTCCAGTCCACCGGTCGCCGCAAGGCCGCCGTCGCCCGTGTCCGCCTGCGGCCGGGCTCGGGGGTCGTCACCGTCAACAAGCGGCCCATCGACGAGTACTTCCCGTCGGCCACCCACCGCATGATCATCACCGAGCCCATGCGGCTGGTGGAGAAGGCCGAGTCCTACGACGTCGACTGCACCCTCGACGGCGGTGGCATCTCCGGCCAGGCCGGCGCCCTGCGCCTGGGCATTGCCCGGGCCCTGGCCGAGCTGGAGACCGAGGTGCGGGTCCCGCTGAAGCGGGCCGGCTTCCTCACCCGGGACGCCCGGGAGAAGGAGTCCAAGAAGTACGGGCTCAAGAAGGCCCGCAAGGCGCCTCAGTACTCCAAGCGCTAGCCGTCCCGTTCGGTCCCCGGCCCCTGAGCGCTGTGTAGCTGTGTCGCTGCGCTTCGGTACCGACGGGGTACGCGGCGTAGCCGGCAGTGAGCTCACGCCGGAGCTGGTGCTGGGCCTGGGCCGGGCCGCGGCGCGGGTGCTCGGCGTGGCCGGCCGGCCGTTCGTGATCGGGCGGGACACCCGCTGGTCCGGGCCGCTGCTGCAGGCCGCGTTCTCCGCCGGGGTGGCCGCCGAGGGCATCGACGTGGTGGACCTGGGGGTGCTGCCCACCCCGGGGGTGGCCTGGGCCGCCTCGTCCCTGGACGCCCCGGCCGCGGTCATCTCCGCCTCCCACAACCCCTTCGCCGACAACGGCATCAAGCTGCTGTCGCCCGGCGGCCGCAAGCTGAGCGACGAGGAGGAGTCGACGGTGGAGGCGGCGCTCGACGCCCTGCGCCACGACGAGGGGGCCGGCGCCCACCTGCACGGCCGGCGCCTGGGCCGGCTGGCCGGCGACCCCGACGCCGCCGACCGGTACCGGCGCCGCCTGGTCGACGCCCTGGAGGGCCGCAGCCTGGCCGGCGTGCGGGTGGCGCTCGACTGCGGCAACGGGGCGGCGGTCGCCACCGCCGCCGCGGTGTTCGAAGCGGCCGGGGCCACCGTGGTGGAGGTGCTGTCCGCCGACCCCGACGGGACCAACATCAACGCCGGCTGCGGTTCGACCGACCCGGGCGCCCTGGCCGCATCGGTCGTGGCCCACGGGGCGGCCGCCGGGCTGGCGTTCGACGGTGACGCCGACAGAGTGATCGCGGTGGACGACCGGGGCCGGATCGTGGACGGGGACCGCCTGATCGCCCTGCTCGCCACCGACCTGCACCAGCGCGGCCGCCTGTCGGGCGACGCGGTGGCGGTGACGGTGATGACCAACCTGGGGTTCCACCGGGCCATGGCCGGGGCCGGGATCAAGGTGGCGTCGACGGCGGTGGGGGACCGCTACGTCCTGGAGGCGCTCGAGTCCAACGGCTGGTCCCTGGGCGGGGAGCAGTCCGGCCACATCATCTTCCGGGACCTGGCCACCACCGGCGACGGGGTGCTGACCGGCCTGCTGCTCGTGGACCTGCTGGCCCGCCGGGGCACGCCGCTGTCGGCCGCCGCCGACGCCGCCATGCAGCGCCTGCCGCAGATGCTGCGCAACGTGCAGGTGGCCGACCACACCGGCCTGGCCGACGCCGGCCCGGTGTGGGACGAGGTGCGGGCGGTGGAGGCCGAGCTCGGCGACGACGGCCGGGTCCTGCTCCGCCCGAGCGGCACCGAGAAGCTGGTCCGGGTCATGGTGGAGGCTCCCACCGAGCAGGCCGCCGGCCGGGCCGTGGACCGCCTGGCCCGAGCCGTGCTGGCCGCCCTGGGGCCGCCGGACTCCTAGCCCGCCGACCCTCCCGGGGGAAAGTGGGAAAAAGGGTCGCCCCCGCGCCCGGCCGCCGGCGTGGCGCCCACCCCGTCCGGCCCGCACCGGGGGCCCCACCGGCGGTGACCCTCAATAGGGTGATCTGCGCCGGGGCGGCACGACCGGGCCGGTACCCTTTCGGTCCATGTGCGGCATCGTGGCAGTCCTCGCCCGTCCGTCCGGTCGCGAGGCGCCGGCCGCCGACGGGCTCATCGGCCGGCTCGACCGGGCCGCCGGGGAGCTGTCGGCCGTCCCCCCCGGGGAGCTGATCGGCGACGGGCCGGCCCGCCTGGAGGAGGCGGCGGCCGTCCTGCGCGGCGTGGACGCCGCCCTGCACGGGGCGCCCGGACTGCGGACGCTGATAGAGCGGCCCGGGATCATCGAGCGCTTCTCCTCCACCCTCGACGGCATGTCCGCCACCATCTCGGCCATCGAGGCCGGCCTGGACCAGGCCGCGGTGGACCTGGAGCCGGCCATGCAGGAGCGGGTCGGCTCGGCGCTGGTGGCCGTGAAGGACGCCTGGTGGGCCGTCGGCCACGACCGCCTGGAGATGGGCCGCAAGGTCCTGGGCCTGCTGGGGGAGCGGCCCCCGGCGGAGGTGGCCAACCTGGACGGGTGGTGGGCCGTGCAGGTCGCCCTCAACTCGCTGGACCGCCTGGAGGTGCGCGGCCGCGACTCGGCCGGGATCCACGTGCTGGTCACCGGCCACGGCCTCGACCCGGCCGACCCGGCGGTGGTGGCCCTCACCGCCGGCCGGGACCGCGATCCGCTGTTCTCGTCGGGGTCGGTCCGTTTCTCCGCCGGCGCCGTCGCCTTCGTGTACAAGGCGGCCGCCGAGATCGGCGAGCTGGGGGACAACGTCAGGAGCCTGCGCGCCTCCATCTCCGCCGACCCCCTCCTGGCCCGGGCCATGGACGGGGAGTCGGCCCGGGTCACGGTGGTGGCCCACACCCGGTGGGCCAGCGTCGGGATCATCTCCGAACCGAACGCCCACCCGGTCAACTCCGAGGAGGCCGACCGGCCCGGCGACCCCTACGTGGCCGCCGCCCTCAACGGGGACGTCGACAACCACGCCGAGCTGAGAGAGGCGGAGGGCCTGGCCTTCCCGCCCGAGGTCACCACCGACGCCAAGGTGATCCCCGCCATCGTGTCCCGGCGCATGGCCGGGGGCATGGCCGTCCAGGACGCCTTCCGGGCCAGCGTGGCCCGCTTCGAGGGATCGGTGGCCATCGCCGCGTCGGCCGCCGCCACCCCCGACGAGATCCACCTGGCCCTGCGCGGCTCGGGCCAGTCGCTCTACATCGGCCTGGCGGAGGACGCCTTCGTGGTGGCCAGCGAACCGTACGGGCTGGTGGAGGAGACCTGCCGCTACATCCGCATGGACGGCGAGACCACCGGCGGGGAGACGGTGGTGCTGTCCCGCTCCGGGGCCGGAACCCTGGACGGGATCCGCCGCAGCCGCTACAGCGGCGCCGCCGTGGCGGTGGGCCCGGCCGACGTGGTGACGGCGGAGATCACCACCCGGGACGTGGACCGCCGGGGCTTCGACCATTTCCTGCTCAAGGAGATAACCGAGGCCCCCGGGTCGTTCCGCAAGACCCTCCGGGGCCGCATCGCCGCCGGGCCCGACGGCCGGCTCAGCGCCCGCATCGGCGCCGACACCTTCCCGCCCGCCCTGGACGCCGCCCTGGCGTCGGGGGCGGTGCGCCGCATCATCGTCATCGGCCAGGGCACGGCGGCGGTGGCCGGCCAGGCGGTGGCCGCCGCGGTGGGCACCTGCCTGCCCGGTTTCCCGGTGCGGGCCCTGCCCGCCACGGAGCTGTCCGGTTTCGGGCTGTCCGACGACATGAGCGACACCCTGGTGATCGCCATCAGCCAGTCCGGCACCACCACCGACACCAACCGCACCGTGGACCTGGTCCGGACCCGGGGCGCCCACGTGGTGGCGGTGGTCAACCGCCGCAACAGTGACCTGGCCGCCAAGGCCCACGGGGTGCTGCACACCTCCGACGGGCGCGACGTGGAGATGAGCGTGGCGTCGACCAAGGCGTTCTACGCCCAGGTCGCCGCCGGCTGGCTGCTGGCCGCCGGCCTGGCCCAGCGCGTCACCCGGCCGGAGGCCGGTTCGCCCGGCACGGCCGGCCCGGTCGTGGCCGACGGGGCCGGGATGGACACCATCCTGCGGGCCCTGCGGGACCTGCCTGAGGCCATGGACCGGGTCCTGGCCCGGCGGGAGGAGATCGGCCGGGTGGCCGCCGCCGCCGCCCCGCCCCGCCGGTACTGGGCGGTGGTGGGCAGCGGGCCCGACCACATCGCCGCCGCCGAGGTGCGCATCAAGCTGTCCGAGCTGTGTTACCGGTCCATCTCGGCCGACACCACCGAGGACAAGAAGCACATCGACCTGTCCTGCGAGCCGCTGGTGCTGGTGTGCGCGGCCGGCCTGCACGGCCCCAACGCCGACGACGTGGCCAAGGAGGTGGCCATCTACCGGGCCCACAAGGCCGCCCCGGTGGTGATCGCCGCCGAGGGGGAGGAGTCCCGCTTCGGGGCGGTGGTGCGGGAGGTCATAACCGTGCCCCGCACCCACCCGGCGGTGGCGTTCGTGCTGTCGGCCATGGTCGGGCACCTGTTCGGCTACGAGGCCGCCCTGTCCATCGACGCCCAGGCCCGGACCCTGCGGGGGGTGCGCAGCGTGCTCGAGCGGGCCGCCGGTGCCGATCCCGACCGGGTGCTCGAGACGCTCGGGCCGCCCCTGGCCGAGGCGGCCGCCCCGTTCCTCGCCGGCCTGCGCGACGGCAGCTACAACGGCAACCTGGAGGCGGCCACCGCCGTCCGGTTGGTCGGGCTCCTCCGCTACGCCACCGGGCTGCTGCCGCTCGAGGCCTACGAGTCGGAGACGGGCAAGATCGGCACCCCCGAGGCCCTGCTCGGGGACCTCCTGGATGCCGTCAGCGAGGCGGTCGACCAGCTCACCCGCCCGGTGGACGCCATCAAGCACCAGGCGAAGACCGTCACCGTCGGCATCTCGAGGAGCGAGGACGCGCTCTTCGGCATCCCGCTGGTCAAGGCGACCCTTTCCGCGGGCGCTGCGCCGGACACCCTCGGCTACCGCGCACTGCGGACGCTGGGGGCGCTGGACGAGGCCGTCGAGGAGGTGCTCGGCTACACGCGCTACAAGATCGACTGGACCGTACCGGGACGCCCCGCGGCGGAGGTGATCGACCAGGGAGGGATCGCCAGGAACCTCCCGTCGCGCACCGCGAGCAACCCGCTTCTGCGAGGCACCAAGCACCGCGCCGCGGAGGAGAAGGAGGTGACCGTCGCCAGGGGCGCGAGCGACGGTCGCACGGTCATCCTCATCCCGGAGGTGAAGGGCATCCAGGTCACCGGCATGACCCTCTTGCACGTGCGCTTCAGCGAGATGCTCGGCGCGGACGCAGCGAAGCGGGTTCTCAGCGGCTACAGGACGCGCTACTCAGCCCTGTCGGACGCGGTGACAGAGACCGAGCCCGCCTTCGACGACGCGCGCCTCGGCCGGGAACCGATCGTCGACCTGCTCACCGAGCCGGTGTACGCGCTCGCGGCGAGGTGGCGGAGCAGGTGAGGGCGGCCTCGGCGTACCAGGCCCCGATCGCCGTTCCTGTCGCCCCTTCGGTGACGGGGTCCGGTTGAGCGGGGAACTCGTGGGCATCGGCATCGACTCGGTCGACCTGCCGCGCTTCGCGGAGGTGATTGCCCGCCGGCCCGGCCTCGTCCATCGGGTCTTCACCGACGGGGAGCGGACCTTCGCGGGCGGGCTCGCCAACCCGGTCCCGTCGTTGGCTGCCCGTTTCGCCGCCAAGGAAGCGGTGATGAAGGCGCTCGGCGTCGGTCTCGGCTCGATCGACTGGACCGACGTCGAGGTGGTGAGATCCCCGTCGGGACCGCCGCGGCTGTGCGTCACCGGGCGCGCGGCGGCGCTCGCCAGCGAGTTGGGCGTCTCCTCCTGGCAACTGTCCATCACCCATACCGACACGGTCGCATCGGCCGTCGTCGTCGCCGTCTCGTGATCCCGGTCCTGACCCCCTCGGAGATGGCCGGCGTCGACCGGTCCGCGCCCGAGCCGGTCGACGTCCTCGTCGAGAGGGCCGGCCACGCCGTGGCCGCCGCGGCCCGGCGG
>DASSZD010000130.1:0-2043 GCA_035702985.1 Acidimicrobiales bacterium | reverse complement strand
TCGCCGGCCAGCCCCAGCCCGGTGGGATGCCCGAATCCGTAGCTGTAGGCCGTGTGCTGGAAGGTGTCGGTCCCGTACCGGCTCTGCTGGTCGTACAGCGTCTGGCCGATCCGGTAGAAGTACGCGTCGTCGGACACCGTGATCGCGAACGGCAGGGCCACGTAGCCGAAGGACTGGTGCCCGTCGTTGGCGAAGAAGTGGCCCCCGACCGTGATCCCGCCGCCGACATCGTGATACAGGGAGGTAGGGGTTATCACGCCCGACTCGAGCCCTGCGGTGGCCGTCACGAGCTTGAAGGTCGAGCCGGGGAAGTACTGGCCGCCCAAGGCCCGGTCATCGAGGGGGTAGTGGCTGGCGGGCGACGTAAGTGCGGCGTACGCGGCCTGGGTGATCCCGCCGGCGAAGAGGGCCGGGTTGTATGTCGGATAGGTGGCCAGGGCCAGCAGCTGCCCGTTGTGCGGGTCCTCTACCACCACCGCGCCGGTGTTGGAGCGGTAATTGCCGCTCCCGTCGGTGTCGACCTGGGTCCGTTTGATGGCCGTTTCCTGCGCCAGCGCACGGACCGCAGCCAGCTGGACCGTCCCGTCGATCGTGAGCCGGATGTTCTGGCCCGGCACCGGGGGGATGGTGCGCAACGTGCCGAGCACGTGCCCGCTGGCGTCGACCTCGACCTCCTTGACGCCCGGCTTGCCGCGGAGCACGCTCTGATAGGCCGCCTCGATCCCGGTCTGGCCGACCATCGAGTCCGGTCGGTACCCCTGCGCTTTCATGGTCTTGTACTGGCCGGCGGTGATCCTGCCGACGTATCCGACGATGTTCGCCGCCGCCGCCCCGGCCTGGCTGTAGGTCCGGACCAGCTCCCTTCCCACCGACACCCCGGGGAAGCGCTGCGGGTTCTCCTGGATCTGCAGCACCTGATCGGCGGTCGGATTGGTCATCACCGGCACCGGGGCGTACGGGCTGTACTGCTGGTTCTGCAATGCGGCCCGGAGCTGGTTGAGGGTCATCCCGAGGAGCGGAGCCAGTTTCGCGAGCATGCCCGGCTGGCGCGCCGCCGCCTGCCGGTCGACGTCCACGGTCAGCTCCTCGGTGTTGCCGACCAGGACGTGGCCGTTCCGATCGAGGATCAGGCCGCGAGGGGCCGGTGTGTAGATGTACCGGACGCCGTTGTCGGCGGCCACGACGTGCGCCGACGGTCCCCCGATGACCTGCAGGAACCAGAGTCGGGCGAAGAGGGCGGCGAACATGCAGAGCACGCACACCATCAGGATCCGCAGCCGGACCGCGGAGATCCTGCGTTCCGGGGGGTTCACTTCTCCGATCGGCGGGCGCTGACGACAGCGCCGTCGGCCACCACGCGCTCGGACCGGATCTCGCCGAACCCGGCCGCGGTCAGCATCGCTTCCCAGGCCTCCATGGACGCCGGGCACTCCTGCCGGGTCACGAGGAAGCGCCATGCGTTCTTGGCGATGCGCCACCAGCCGGCCGGCCCCCGCCGGGCGATGGACGTGACCTTCGATGCGATGATCCGTCGGTCCGATCGGCCGGTACCGCGCGGAGAGAACATCATGTCCCCGATGACGATCACGCCTCCGGGACGGAGCCAACCGGCGGCGCGGGCCACCAACTCGGCCTTCTCCCCGTCCCGGAGATGGTGGCAGGCGTAGTTGCTCACCACGACGTCCACGCTGCGCGGGGCCAGATCCAACGACTGCAACGGAGCGAGGACCGTGGTGATGTTGCCGAGGTCCATACCGGCGGCCCGCTCCTGCAGGCGGAGCAGCATGGCCGGGCTGAAGTCGATCGCCACCACCGACCTGGCCCGCTTGGCCACCTCCAGGGTGATCTGCCCGCTGCCGCACCCCATGTCGGCTATGTCGAGGTCGCCGAGGTCCCCGGCGTGGCGCAGGACGGCGCCGGCGACCCGGTCGAGGCCCGGGACGCCCGAGTGGTCCCAGCCGGCGGCCCTGCTGTCCCAGGTGTGGACTCGGCCGGCGAGGCCTGTCGGCCAAGCGCCCCCGACGGTGGTATGGACCTTCATGG
>DASSZD010000097.1:0-5318 GCA_035702985.1 Acidimicrobiales bacterium | reverse complement strand
ACCAGGTGGACGACCTGTGCCGGCGGTTCCTCACCAACCCGGTCATCGAGGATTCCCTGGTCACGTTCACGGCCGGGCCGGCGGACACCCGGGCGTGACGGCATGAGCGCCCGCGTCGGGGTGGTGATCTTCCCCGGATCGAACTGTGAGCACGACGCCATGGAGGCGGTCGAGGCCCTGGGCGGTTCGGCCCGCCTGATCTGGCACGGCGACCGCCAGTTGGGCGGTATCGACGCGGTGATACTTCCCGGGGGGTTCGCCCACGGCGACTACCTCCGGCCCGGCGCCATCGCCCGCTTCTCGCCGGTGATGGCCGCAGTGGAGGAATTCGCCCGCGCCGGCGGTCCGGTGGTGGGCATATGCAACGGGTTCCAGGTTCTCACCGAAGCCCACCTGTTACCGGGCGCCCTCCAGAAGAACCGGGGGCTGACCTTCCTGTGTCAGAGCGCCGAACTGGAGGTGGCGAGCGATCGGTCCGTGCTCACGGCCGGCGTCGAAGTGGGCCGCCGTCTGCAGGTCCCCATCAACCACTTCGAGGGTAACTACACCTGCGATGACCGCACCCTACGGGAGCTGGAATCCGAGGGCCGGGTGGTGCTCCGCTATGTCGACAATCCCAACGGATCGGTGGGGAATATCGCCGGCATCACCAATGCCGCAGGCAACGTGGTGGGTCTCATGCCCCACCCTGAGCGGGCCGTGCACGAGTTGACCGGCTCCCGCGACGGGGCCGTGCTCATGAGCGCCCTGCTGGCCAATTGCCGGGCCGGCGCCGTGGCTGCGACCCGCTGAACCGCCGAACCCCGCAACCGGCCGAACCCCGCAACCGCCGAACCCGCAACCCGCTGCCGGTCCCGCCCTGAGCCGGACGCCAGAAAGCCGAACGGCGGCGCCTGCAGGCGCCGCCGTGGCCGAATCCACTACCGGGGTGTGTCAGGCCCGGGTGCGGGGGATCCCTGCCCGCCGCAGCACGTTGGCGTCCACACCGGCCGCCCGCCATGCCGCGTAAGAGATCCCCTTGCGTTCGCCGTAGCCCCTGGCGGCGGTGATGAAGCCCTCTTCCAGGGCTTTGATGTCGACTACTTCCTCCTTGGTCGCCAGTTCCTTTTCCAGGTCCAACTGCTCCTGGACCAGATGGACCCGGCTCAACGGGTCAGCCGTGGGCAGCTTGTCGTCTATCTGGCGGAGGCGGGCCTCGATACCTTCACGGGTGCGCTTGCGCCCCCGCTTCGGCTTGTGGGCCTCGATAGCTTCCAAATAGCGCCGGACGGCGCGGCTCTCCTCCCGACCAACAGCCAGGGCCTGCTTGTGCTCTACAGACATAGCAGACTTGGTGGCCTTGGTCGCTTTTGCAGCTGACTTTGCGGGCATGTCCATAAGTATTTCACAAATGAGTTGCCATTTGCACTGCGCTGAAATTTTGCGACTTATCGAATGTACGAACGGATAAGCGCAGCCCTACTTGATGTTGAAGAAAGCGGCGCCGGAAGGTATGGCCTGAACGGCCACTAGCCTCTGGAGTCATGCAACCCGACATCCACCGGGCTCTCGGCCTGACCGACGAGGAGGCCGCTTCGATCGAGGCGCTTCTCGGCCGTGAGCCCAACCACCTGGAGCTGGCCATGTACGCGGTCATGTGGAGCGAGCACTGCTCCTACAAGTCCAGCCGGGTGCACCTGCGGCGGTTGCCGACCGAAGGGCCCAGGGTGCTGGTGGGGCCGGGGGAGAACGCCGGCGTGGTGGACGCCGGCGGCGGTCTGGCGGTGGCGCTGCGCATCGAGAGCCACAACCATCCGTCGGCCATCGAGCCCTATCAGGGGGCCGCCACCGGTGTGGGCGGAATCCTGCGCGACATCTTCACCATGGGAGCGCGGCCTATCGCCATAATGGACCCCCTCCGTTTCGGGTCTCCGAGCGAGGCGCGGTCCCGCTGGATTGCCTCCGGAGTGGTGTCGGGAATCTCCGGATACGGGAACTCGGTGGGCGTTCCCACCGTCGGTGGCGAGATCGTCTTCGACGACTGTTATGCGGACAATCCGTTGGTAAACGTGCTGTGCTGCGGGGTTCTGCCGGTTAACCGCCTGGTGCTGGGTCGGGCGTCGGGGCCCGGGAACCTGGCCGTGCTGCTCGGTTCCACCACCGGCCGTGACGGCATCGGCGGGGTCAGCGTGCTGGCGTCCGCCGGCTTCACCGACGACGCCGAGGTGGAGGCGGCCAAGCGGCCCAACGTCCAGGTGGGGGACCCCTACGAGGAGAAGCGTCTGATCGAGGCGTGCCTGCAGCTGCTCGATGAGTCGCTGGTGGTCGGCATCCAGGACCTGGGGGGAGCGGGCCTGACCTGCGCCACCAGCGAGACGGCGTCTCGGGGCGGGGTGGGCATGGACGTGGACGTGACGGCGGTGCCCCGCCGGGAGCCGGGCATGGAGCCGTGGGAGGTGATGACCAGCGAGAGCCAGGAGCGCATGCTGGCCATCGTCACCCCCGAGTCCCTCGACCGGGTGGTGGAGGTGTGCCGGCGCTGGGAGGTGCGCGCCGCCGTCGTCGGCCGGGTGACCGAGGGCGGCCGGCTGCGGATCCTGGAGGGCTGGGACGGCCCGGTGCTCGCCGACGTGCCGGCGTCCACCCTCCACGAGGACGCCCCCCTCTACAACCGGCCCCTGGCCCGCCCCGCCGACCTCGATGCCCGCCAGGCCGACGACCCGGCCCGGCTACCGGCACCCGCCGACCCGGGCCGGGACCTGATGCAGCTGCTGCGCGACCCGGCCTGGGTGTACCGCCAGTACGACCACCAGCTGTTCCTGAACACGGTGGTGGGCCCGGGCGGTGACGCCGCCCTGCTGCGCCTGGCCGGCCCGGGCGTGGCGGCCGGGTCCGACGGCGAGACCCGGGGCATCGCCCTGTCGACCGACGGCAACGGCCGCTGGTGCTCTCTCGATCCCCGGGCCGGGACCGCCCTGCTGGTGGCCGAGTCGGCCCTCAACGTGGCCTGCGTGGGCGCCGAGCCGGTCGCCCTGGTCAACTGCCTCAACTTCGGCAACCCCGAGCACCCCGAGGTCATGTGGCAGCTGTCGGAGGCCATCGACGGGATGTCGGAGGCGTGCCGGGCCCTGGCCATCCCGGTCATCGGCGGCAACGTCAGCCTCTACAACGAGAGCCGCGGTCGCGACATCGACCCCACCCCGGTGGTGGGCACCCTGGGTCTGGTGCCGGCCCTGCGCCGGCGGCCCCCGGGCGCCGGGCTGACCGACGGCGACGACATCGTCGTCGTCCACGCCGGCGGCCGGCCCAGCCTGGCCGGGTCCAGGTGGGCGGCCGAGATGCACGGCCACACCGGTGGCCGGCTGCCCGCCGTCGACTACGACGCCCACGGCCGGCTGGTGCGCCTGGTGGCCGGACTGGCCGCGGTGGGGGAGGGGGAGCAGCTGGTCCACGGCATCCACGACGTCTCCGAGGGGGGTCTGGCCCTGGCCCTGGCCGAGATGGCGGTGGGCTCCGGGGTCGGCTTCGACGTGACGGTGGAGGCGACCCACGTCTCCCTGTTCGGGGAGGGCCCGTCCCGGGTCGTGCTCAGCGTGGCCCCGGCGCTCGTGGACCGGGTGCAGCAGCGGGTGGCCGAGGCCGGCCTGCAGCACCAGGTGCTGGGGCGGGCCGGGGGCGACCGGCTGGTCATCCGGGGGGTGCTCGACGTGGGACTGGACCGGGCCACCGCCTCGTGGCGGGGGGCGATGGCCGCCGACCTGGCCCCGGCCACCCACTGATCACGAGCCGGACAAGGGAGGCACAGGGCGCGAGTGGCCGGAAACCGGTCCGGACGTGAGAGAATGGGGCACGTGCCCGAAAACGCGGCGTCAGACCAGGCCGACCTGATGGAGGTCGAGCACAGTTCCCCCCGCGAGGCGTGCGGCGTTTTCGGGATATTCGCCCCGGGCACGCAGGTCTCCCACCTCACCTACGACGGCATCTACGCCCTGCAGCACCGCGGCCAGGAATCGGCCGGTATGGCCGCCAGTGACGGCGCCGGGGTGATGGTGGTCAAGGACATGGGCCTGGTGGCCAACGTGTTCAACGAGTACAAGCTGGCCGGCCTGCAGGGCCACCTGGCCATCGGCCACACCCGGTACTCCACCACCGGCACGTCCACCTGGCGCAACGCCCAGCCGGTGTACCGGGTCACGGCCCGCAACCCCGAGCGGGTCCGGTCCCTGGAGTTCGCCCTGGGGCACAACGGGAACCTGACCAACACCGAGCAGCTGGCCGCCGACGCCGGCATGCTCCCCGGCACGGTCAGCAGCGACAGTGACGTCATTGCCGAGCTGCTGGTGCGCGACCTCGACTCCCACCCGGGCCACGACGTGCTCGACGCTCTCGAGGGCGTGCTGCCGTCACTGCAGGGCGCTTTTTCCCTGGTCCTGATGGACAACGAGCGGCTCGTCGCCATCCGCGACCCCCACGGCTACCGGCCCCTGTGCCTGGGCCGGCTGGACCAGGGCTGGGTGGTGGCGTCGGAGACCCCGGCGCTGGACATCGTCGGCGCCCACTTCGTGCGCGAGATCGACCCGGGCGAGATGCTGGTCATCGACGGCGACGGGACCAGCAGCCACCGCCCCTGGCCGGCCGATGAGGTCGAGCCCAGGCTGTGCATCTTCGAGTTCGTCTACCTGGCCCGCCCCGACAGCCGCCTCTACGGCCAGGAGCTGCACTCGGCCCGCATCCGCATGGGTGAGCTGCTGGCCGAGCAGGCCCCGGTGGCCGCCGACATGGTCATGGGCGTGCCCGACTCGGGGATGCCCGCCGCCGAGGGGTTCGCCCGCCGCAGCGGGATCCGCTACGGCCACGGGCTGGTCAAGAACCGCTACATCGGCCGTACGTTCATCGTGCCCGACCAGGCCCAGCGGGCCCACGGGGTACGCCGCAAGCTCAACCCGCTGCGGGGCGCCATCGCCGGCCAGCGGCTGATCGTGGTCGACGACTCCATCGTGCGGGGTACCACCACCCGGGCCATGGTCAAGATGCTGCGGGAGGCGGGCGCCGCCGAGGTGCACCTGCGCATCTCGTCCCCGCCGTACCGCTGGCCCTGTTTCTACGGGTTGGACACCGGCACCAAGGCCGAGCTGATCGCCGCCAACCTGACCGTGCCCGAGATCGAGGCCTACCTGGGTGCCGACAGCCTGGCCTACCTGAACCTCGACAGCCTCAAGAAGGCGACCGGGGCGGTGGGTGCCGGTTTCTGTGACGCCTGCCTGACCGGCGACTACCCCACGCCGCCCGTCCCCGCCTCGGTGGAGGTGCAGCTGATCCGCAAGGAGCCGGTCGGTTCG
>DASSZD010000006.1:0-2036 GCA_035702985.1 Acidimicrobiales bacterium | reverse complement strand
GGGCCCCGGCGCCGGGAAAGCGGGCCGTGCTCGTCAGCCGCGTGACTTACCTTTGTCAGGAAATGGTCCCCGAAATCTCCGCTGACCCGTTGGTCCGACCGCTGAGGCCTCCCGTGGAGGGACACCCGTGACCGCCCCGCGTGCGAAGCCGGCCGCCGGCGGTGGGGAGCGGCCCACCCTGCCCGCCGGTGGCGGCGAGTTCTCGGTGAAGCTGGCCGACCGGACCCTCGCCGCCTACGTGGCCCGGCCGGCGCCGTCGGCGGCCGGCGGGTCGGGCCGCCACGGCCTGGTCCTCTGCCACGGCTTCCCGGCCGACCCGCCCCGGCCCGACTCCCCGAACCGGGGTTACCAGCAGCTGGCTGACCGGCTGGCCGCCGACACCGGATGGGTGGTCCTGACCTTCAGCTTCCGGGGAACCTCCGGGTCGACCGGCAATTTCTCGCTGGGCGGCTGGCTGGCCGACCTGCAGGTGGCCATCGACGTGATGCTGGCCTCCGACGAGGTGGACGCCGTCTGGGTGTGCGGGTTCGCCGCCGGCGGGGCGCTCGCCATCTGCGCCGCCGGGGAGGACCCCCGGGTACGGGGGGTGGCCGCCTTCTCGGCCCCGGCCGACTTCGCCGACCGGGCCACCGACGCCCGCCGGTTCGTGGCCCAGGCCCGGGCTGTCGGGGTCATCCACGACCCGAGCTTCCCGCCGGACCTGGACGAGTGGGCCCGGGAGCTTCGGGAGATCCGCCCGCTCAACCTGATAGGGAAGATCCCGCCCCGGTCCATCCTTCTGGTGCACGGCGCCAACGACGAGGTGGTACCGGTGCTCGATGCCCGGGCGCTGGCCGACGCCGCCTACGCCCAGGTGGAGCTGCGGGTACTGCCGGGGGCCGGCCACCGGCTGCGCAACGATCCGAGGGCCATCGCCCTGCTCATCGGCTGGATAGACCGCCAGGGCGTCTGACCCGGACCGCCCGGAGTCCCGGTCCGGGGCGCCTCAGGTCCAGGCCGGGTCGATGGCCTGGCGCAGGCGGCGGGCGGCGGATTCCGGGTCGGCGCTCCCGGTCAGGTACCGGACCACCACGAAGCGGCGGGCCCCGGCCGAGATCATGGCCGGGATGGTCTCGGGGGTGGCCCCGCCGGTCACGAACCACGGCACCTTGGAGCCGGCCGGGGTGGAGGACACGTAGCCGAGGTACTGCAGCCCGGTGCCGGGCCGTCCCGGTTTGGTGGGGGTGGCGTTGACCGGCCCGGCCGAGAGGTAGTCGACCGGCTCGCCGTCGGCGGCGTCCCACTCGCCCGGGGCGTGGGTGGAAAGGCCGATGATGGCGCCGGGACCGAGGATGCTACGGGCCACCCCCGGGGGTGTGTCGTCCTGGCCCACGTGGACCCCGTCCGCCCCGCAGGCCAGGGCCAGGTCGGGCCGGTCGTTGAGGATGAACGGCACGCCGAACTCCCGGCACACCGACGCCGCCAGGCGGGCCCGGTCCAGCAGGGGCCGGGCGTCGAGGTGCTTGTCCCGCAGCTGGACCACGTCCACCCCGCCCCGCAGGCAGGCGGCCAGGAACCCCTCCAGGTCGGGCCGGTCCTCCGTGCACAGGTACAGCCGCCGCCCCTCCAGCCGCGACGCACCCTCCGGTGACCCCCGGTCAGCCACCGGCCACCGCCCGCACCAGCTCCACCCGGTCGCCGTCGCTGAGCCCCACGGTGGCCATCACCGACCGGGGGATGGCCTCACCGTTGACCTCGGCCACCACCCACTTGGCGCCGACACCCAGCGCGTCGAACAGCTGCAGCAGTCCGGCGCCATCCGGCAGGTCCACCGGGTTGCCGTTGGCGACCACCTTCAAGCCTGACTCCCGTCGTCCCCGGCCCGGGCCGCTCTGGCCGCTGCCTTCATCTCCTGCTTGTAGGCCCGCACCCGGCCCAGGGACTGGGCGTCGACGATGTCGGCGACCGACATGTAGGTACCGGCTTGACCGAACCTGCCGGCCGCTTCCTCCCACCCGGGGGGCCGGACGCCCAGCTGCTTGCCGAGCAGCCCGATG
>DASSZD010000037.1:0-17059 GCA_035702985.1 Acidimicrobiales bacterium | reverse complement strand
CCAGTCGGCGGCCGGCATGGGCCGCCGGCCCTCGGGCTGGACCAGCTCGAGGCGCAGACCACCCTGCCCGGTGGCCACCGTGGCGCCGTCGATGGTCCCCGGTCGGCGGCCGCCGGCGCTCGCCCGGCTGGCGCTGTCGGTTCCGTCGCCGTCCGTGGCACTGCCGGCCCGGTCGGTCGCCCCGCCGCCGGCACCGGGGTCACCGGCTTCGACCGGGTGGGCGGCGAGCACCAGCAGGCGGCGGCCCTGCCACGTGGTCCAGGCCCGCCCGATGCGCACCACCCGGTGCAGCTCGACGGCCGGCCGGGCCCAGTCCAGGTGCAGGTCCTCCGGCTCGATCTTGGCGGCGTAGGTGACCTCGCCGGCCTGGGGCACCGGTTGGCCCAGCCCCTCGTCCAGGGCCCGCACCAGGAGCTCCGCTCCCATGCCGGCCAGCCGGGCGGTGAGCCCGGCGGCGGTGTCGTCGGGGCCGATGGCGGTCTCCGCCCGCCGGTACACCGCTCCGGTGTCGAGCCCCTCCTCCACGTCCATCAGGCACACCCCGGTGGTCCGGTCGCCGGCCAGGATGGCCCGCTCCACCGGGGCCGCCCCCCGCCAGCGGGGCAGCAGCGAGAAGTGCACGTTGACCATGGGCAGGGCGGCCAGGATGTCGGGCCGGATGATCCGCCCGTAGGCCACCACCACCCCCAGCTCCGCCCCGGCGGCGGTGACCGCGGCCGGGTCGGACGTGACGGTCAGGCCGTGGCGGGCGGCCGTCTCCTTGACCGGGGTGGCCGACACCGCCCCGCCCCTCCCCCGCCGCTTGTCCGGGCGGGTGACCACCAGCTTGACGTCGTGGCCGGCGCCCACCAGGGCGTCCAGGGCCACCGCCGCCGGCTCGGGGGAGCCGAGGAAGGCCAGGCGCAGGGAGCTCAGCTCCCTACCGACTCGGCCCGCCGGCGCAGCTCCCGCAGCGCCTGGCGCTTCTGGTCCTTGTCCAGCATGGAGATCAGGAGCCGGCCGTCCAGGTGGTCCAGCTCATGCTGCAGGCAGCGGGCTTCGATCTCGTCGGCCTCGACGGATATCTCCCGGCCGTCCAGGTCGTAACCGGTGAGGTGGATCTCCTTGGGCCGCACGATGGGGAAGAACAGCCCCGGGATGGACAGGCAGCCCTCCTCGTACTCCCACTCGCCCCGGCTCTCGGTGATGGTCGGGTTGATGATGGTCACCGGCTTGTCGTCTTCGCCCATCTGGTAGACGAACAGCCGCTTCTGGACCCCCACCTGGGGGGCGGCCAGGCCCAGGCCGTGCGCCGCGTGCATGGTCTCCACCATGTCCTCGGCCAGGCGCGCCAGCTTCCCGTCGACGCCGGTCACCTCGCTGGCGGGGGTGGTCAGAACGGGATCGCCGAACAGCCGGATCTGGTAGGAAGCCACCCGGTCATGGTACCGATGGTGCGCTCATGTCCCACTACTTCGATCCCTCGCCCGGTACCCCGTCGCGGCCGCGCCAGGTGGAGCTAAAGGTGCCCGGGCTGACGGCGGCGCTGACCTCCGACCGGGGGGTGTTCTCCGGCGGCGGGGTGGATCCCGGCACGGTGGAGCTGCTGAAAGCCGTGCCCACCGGCCCGGATCCGGCCGGACCGATACTGGATCTCGGGTGCGGGTACGGCCCCATCGCCGTGACCCTGGCCGCCCGCTGTCCGGCCTCGACGGTGTGGGCGGTGGATGTCAACACCCGGGCGGTGGAGCTGACGGCGGCCAACGCCGCCGCCCTGGGCCTGGCCAACGTCCGGGCGGTCGCCCCCGCCGGGGTGCCCGAGGGCCTGACCTTCGAGCAGATCTGGTCCAACCCGCCCATCCGCATCGGCAAGGCGGCCCTGCACGATCTGCTCGGCCGGTGGCTGCCCCGACTGGCGCCGGGCGGCACCGCCTGGATGGTCGTGCAGAAGAACCTGGGATCGGACAGCCTGGCCGACTGGATGCGGGACTCCGGTTTCGCGGTGGTCCGGCTCGGGTCCCGCAAGGGGTACCGCATCCTGCAGGTGCGGCCCGGGTGAAGCAGCTACGCCCCACCGACCTGAAGCGGCTGCACCGGGAGTGGAACCGGCGCAGCACCGGCCGGATGGCCCTGCTCCTCGACGGGGTCCAGTCCCCGTTCAACGTGGGTTCCATCGTGCGGACCGCCGCCGCCTACCGGGTGGAGCACCTGTACCTGGCCGGCCCGACCGCGTCCCCGTCCACCCCCAAGTCGGCCAAGGTGTCGCTCGGCACCGAGCGGTACCTGTCGTGGTCGGCCTTCGAGCGGGGCGCCGACGCAGCCGACGCCGCCCGCCAGGACGGCTTCTGCGTGGTCGGCCTGGAACTGGCCGACGCGGCCGTGCCGCTGCATCTGCTCAGCGCCGGGCCCGACGTGTGCCTGGCCGTCGGCAACGAGGACCACGGCCTGGCCCCGGCCACCCTGGCCGCCTGCGACGCGGTGGCGTTCCTGCCGTTGCTGGGCCGGGTCGGGTCCCTCAACGTGGCCACCGCGGCGGCCATAGCCCTCTACGAGCTGCGCCGCCAGGGCTGGGGTTAGCCGCCCCGCAGGGCGGTGCGGGCCGAGTCGTGCTGGGCGACCAGCTCCCGGCAGGCCGCCGCGTCGTCAGGGTCGATCCCGGCGGCCAGGCGGACGGCCAGCGGCCGGATGGCGATCCCGCCCCGGGGCCGGAAGTCGCCGAACACCCGCAGGTAGCGGGGGGCGATGCGGCCGGCCAGGTCGTCGGCGATGCGGTTGACGCAGTCCTCGTGGAACGACCCGTGGTTGCGGTAGGCGCCCAGGTACAGCTTGAGGCTCTTGCTCTCCACGCACAGCTCGCCCGGCACGTAGTGGATGTGGATGGTCCCGAAGTCCGGCTGGCCGGTCATGGGGCACAGGGCGGTGAACTCGCTGCAGTCCAGTTCCACCACCCACGGCGAGCCCGGATGCTGGTTGGCGAACACCTCCAGCAGGTCGGCGCTGGGGTGGTCGTAGCGGTAGTGGGTGGGCCGGCCCAGCTGGGTCAGCTGCGAGGTGTCGCTCATCCGGCCCCCCACCGTACAACCCCGTCCGTCACCACCCGGCCACAGCCGCCACCGCCACCACCGGCCGCCGGACTACAGCCCGCAGCCTGCCGCTACCGGCCGGTGCGGGACTACAGCCCCGCAGCCTGCCGCCACCGCCGGTGCCGGACTACAGCCGGGGCGGGTCCACCGCGACCCGCAGCGTGCCCCGCTCCGGGCGGGGCACGGCGGCCAGGGCGTCGGCCAGGGCGGCCGGGTCGGGGGCCTTGACCATCCAGCGCCCGCCGTCGGGGCCGAGCACCTCCACCCCCCGCAGCCGCGCCACCCACTCGGCGGCGGCGTCGCCCGACACCAGCGCCACCGCTGCGAAAGGGGGGAAGCGCAGGGTCCGGCGCAGGTCGTCCTGCCCGGCGGTGGCCGGTCCCGGGTCTCCCACCAGGGCCGCCCGGATGACCGGATGGTCGGGCAGGCGGGTCTGCACCACGACCCGCCCGGCCCGGCCCCGCACCACCCTCGATGCCAGGGCCAGCAGCCCCAGCGCCTCCTCGGGGGCCCGCACCCGGGGGGCCAGCAGCTCCTGGTCGAAGTCCACGAACGCCACCGTGGCGAAGCCGGAGCCGGGATGCAGCCGGTGCAGGAGGGCCTCGGTGCCGACCAGCACGTCGGTGTCGGGCAGCCGGGCGCCGCGGGGGCCCCGGGCCGGCCCGGCCACCTCCCCGACCGGGCGGCCGGCCAGGCGTTCCAGGTCCTCCCGGGCCCGGCCGGTGCCGACCCTCAGGCTCTTGAGCGAGATGGAGCCGCAGCGGGCGCACACCGACGGCCTGGTGTGCCCGCAACGGGGGCAGGCCAGCCGGCCCCGCTCCGGCGAGGCCATGGCCGCGCTGCACCGCTCGCAGCGCACCAATTCGCCGCACGACCCGCAGGCCAGCAGCCGGACCCGACCGGTCCGGTTGAGGATGCAGGCCACCCGCTGGCCGGAGCGGACCAGGTCCACCAGGCGGTCAGAGTAGAGCCCGGTCCGGGGGTCGTCGCGGCGGCGGTCCAGGACCTCGAGGGCCGCCCAGCCGGACCGCTCCACGCTGGGCTCGGGGGTGTGCAGGCGGCCCAGGGCCAGCAGCTCCAGCGAGGGGCAGGGGCTCACCAGGAAGCAGGCCGTCCCGGCCCGCCCGGCCCGCTCGGCAGCCACGGCCACCGCGTCCCAGGTGGGCGCCCCCTCCTGGCGCAGGCTCTCGTCATGGGCGTCGAGCACCACCACCGCGGCCAGGTCGGGGCAGGGGGCCCACGCCGCGGCCCGGGCCCCGATCACCACCCCGGCACCGGCCCGGGCCGCCGGCCAGTCGTCGGGCAGCAGGGCCACGTCCCCGCCGGCCCGGCGCAGCCGGCCGGCCAGCACCGCGGCCCGGGAGGTGGACGGCACCACCACCAGGGTCGGTCCCCGCTGGGCGGCCGCCGCCACCAGGGCGGTGGGGTCGGCGGCCGGGGCCATCCGTATCACGTGGACGCCGGCGCCGGCCGGGAGCCGGGGGGCGGCGCCGTCGGGGGGCGGGGCCGGGGCCCGCCGTCGGGTGGGAGGTAGGCGGGTGACCGCCGATCCGGCCGACGCCGCGGTCAGGAAGGTGGCCCGCTTGCCCGCCCACCGCCAGGCCGCCCAGCCGGCCAGATGGACCGTCTCCGGTTCCGGCCCGTAGCCCCGGCGCTTGGCCAGCGGCCGCCGCGCCGGCCCGTCGTAGCCCGGCTCGGCCGGGCCGGTGGCCAGCACCCATGCGCCGACCCGCCGGCCCCCGAGGGGGACCCTGACCTGGGTGCCGACGGTGATACCGGCGGCCATCTCCGCCGGTATCAGGTAGTCGAACTCCTTGTCGATGCCGGCCACGTCGGTGACCACCCGGGCCACCCGGGCCACGCGGTCGGGGCCGGCGGCCGGGCTGCAGCCCGGCCCGGGCAACTACAGGCCCAGAGCCGACTTGAAGGCGTCCAGCCGGCTCAGCTGCTCCCAGGTGAATTCCTTCTCGCTGCGCCCGAAATGGCCGTAGGCGGCGGTGCGGCGGTAGATCGGCCGGCGCAGGTCCAGGTCCCTGATGATGGCGGCCGGGCGCAGGTCGAAGACCTCCTCGATGGCGGCGACGATCCGGGCCGGGTCCACCTGCTCGGTGCCGAACGTCTCCACCAGCAGCGACACCGGGCGGGCCACGCCGATGGCGTAGGCGACCTGGATCTCGCACCGGCTGGCCGCCCCGGAGGCGACCACGTGCTTGGCCACCCACCGGGCCGCGTAGGCCGCCGAGCGGTCCACCTTGGAGGGGTCCTTGCCGGAGAACGCCCCGCCCCCGTGGCGGGCCGAGCCTCCGTAGGTGTCCACGATGATCTTGCGGCCGGTCAGGCCGGCGTCGGCGTGGGGGCCGCCCATCTCGAATTTGCCGGTCGGGTTGGCCAGGATCTTGTACCCGTCGCCGGCGAACTGGGACGGCACCAGCGGGGCGATGACGTGGTCCCGCAGGTCCGGCAGGAGCAGCGTCTCCAGGTCGATGTTGGGGTTGTGCTGGGTGGACACCAGCACCGTCTTCAGCCTGACCGGGCGGCCGTCCTCGTAGTCGAAGGTGACCTGGGTCTTGCCGTCGGGCCGCAGGTACGGGAGGACCCCGGCCTTGCGGACCTGGGACAGCCGCTGGGCCAGCCGGTGGGCCAGCCAGATCGGCATGGGCATGAGATCCTCGGTCTCGTCACAGGCGTAGCCGAACATCATCCCCTGGTCGCCGGCGCCCTGGGCGTTGAGGATGTCCTCGCCGCTGGTGCCCGAGCGGACCTCCATGGCGGTGTCCACACCCTGGGCGATGTCGGGGGACTGGGAGCCGATCGAAACCGCCACCCCGCAGGTGTGCCCGTCGAAACCGACGGCGGAGCTGGTGTAGCCGATGTCGGTCACCACCTCCCGGACCAGCCTGGGGATCTCCACGTAGCCCTCGGTGGTGATCTCGCCGGCCACCACCACCAGCCCGGTGGTGAGCAGGGTCTCGCACGCCACCCGGGAGTAGGGGTCCTGCGCCAGCAGGGCGTCGAGGACGGCGTCGGAGATCTGGTCGGCCATCTTGTCGGGATGGCCCTCGGTCACCGATTCCGAGGTGAAGGTCCAGCGGCTCATGATTGCTCCTGCTCCTGATTGTCTGTGCTTACCAGTCCGGCGATGGCGTCGACGACGGCCTCGGCCACGGCGTCCTTGCCGGTTAGGGGGACTTCGATCTCCGTGCCGTGGCGGCCGACGATCAGCACGGCGTTGGTGTCGTGGGAGAACCCCACCCCGGGGGCGGCCACATCATTGGCCACGATCAGGTCCGCCCCCTTGGCCGACAGCTTGGCCAGGGCGTACTGGCGGAGATCATGGCCCGGGCCTGTGACGGTCTCGGCCGCGAAGCCGACCAGCACCTGGCCCGGACGGCGGTCCCGGCCCAGCCCGGCCAGGATGTCCACGGTCGGCTCGAGGACCACATCGGGGGTCCCGTCCGCCTTCTTGAGCTTGTGGTCGGCCCGCACCTGGGGGGTGAAATCGGCCACCGCCGCGGCCATCACCACCACCGTGGCGCCGCCCGCCGCGGCGGACACCGCCTCCCCCATCCCGGCTGCCGTCTCCACCGGTACCACCTCCACCCCGGGCGGGCCGGCCAGGGTGGCGTCCACGGTGCTGATGAGGGTGACGCGGGCTCCCCGGCGGGCCAGGGCGGCCGCCACCGCGTAGCCCTGCTTGCCCGAGGAGCGGTTGCCGATGAAGCGCACCGGGTCGATCGGCTCGCGGGTGCCGCCGGCGGTGACCACCGCCCGCACCCCGGCCAGCGACCGGTCCCCGGTCAGGATGGCGGCGGCGGCCGCCACGATGTCGGCCGGTTCGGCCAGGCGACCGGCCCCGGTGTCGCCCCCGGCCAGGCGTCCGGAGACCGGGTCCAGCACGTGCACCCCCCGCCGGCGCAGGGTGGCCAGGTTCTCCTGCACCGCCGGGTGCTCCCACATCTCGGTGTGCATGGCCGGGCACACCAGAACCGGGGCCCGGGTGGCCAGCAGGGTGGCGGTGAGCAGGTCCGAGGAGATGCCGGCGGCATAGGCGCCGAGCACCCGGGCGGTGGCCGGCGCCACCACCACCAGGTCGGCGGACTGTCCGAGCCGGGTGTGGGGAATGGGTTCGGGGCTGTCCCACAGGGTGCGCCGGACCGGCTCGGACGCCAGCGCCGACACGGTGGTCTCCCCGATGAAGCGGGTGGCGTCGTCGGTCATCACCGGGCTCACCCAGGCCCCGGCATCGACCATCCGCCGGCACACCTCGACGGCCTTGTAGGCGGCGATACCGCCGCTGATCCCCAGGACGATCCGGCGGCCGGACAGGGCCGCCGCGGACTCGGCTATGACCGCGACCGCCGCGGCTATCCGGCCGCTTCCGGCTCTCCGGCCCCGTCGGCCTCCCCGCCGTCGGCCAGCGGATCGGTGCGGGTGTAGGTGATCTTGCCGGCGGCGACCTCCTCCAGGGAGATGGACAGCGGCTTGCGCGACACCGACGTCACCTGCGGCGGCACGATGGAGCCGAGACCCTCGCCCAGCTGGTTGAAGTACGAGTTGATCTGCCGGCCGCGCATGGCGGCCAGGCTCACCAGCGTGAACTTCGAGTCCACCCGGTCGAGGAGGTCCTCGACGGGCGGATCCATCATGGAGGCGTGGCGTTCGGGCATCAGGGTCTCCGGTCTGCAGGGTGAAGCGGGGGGCCGACGCGCTCAGTACCGGCCCGGGGTCCCGCGGCGCCGCTCGATTATATCAGCGACCTCCCGGGCGGCCCGGTCCACGTCGTCGTTGACCACCACGTGGTCGGCCATGCGGCTGCCGTCGGCCACCTCCTGCTCGCCCACCGCCAGCCGGCGGGCGATGCTCTCCTCGTCGTCGCCCCGGCCGCGGAGGCGTTCCTCCTGCGCGGCCCGGGACGGGGCGACGACCAGGACGAGCACTGCGTCGGGGTCCATCTTCTTGACCTGGTGGGCTCCGTCCAACTCGATCTCGAGCAGCAGGTCGCCCTCCACCGGGCCCGGGACCGGGGTGCCGTAGAGGTGGCCGGTCCCGGCGAACTCGGTCCACTCCAGGAACCCGCCGTCGTCGATGCGGGCCCGGAAGGTGCCGGGGTCCACGAACACGTACGAGTCGGCCGGCTCGCCGGGGCGCCGTCCCCGGGTGGTCCACGAGCGCGACAGCTTGAGCTTCGGATCGAGCTGGAGCAGTCGGGACACGACCGTGCCCTTACCGACCCCGCCCGGTCCGGAGATGATGACGATCAATCAGGAGAGCTTTTCGAAGAGCTTCTTGCGCTGCTGGTCCCCCAGGCCCTGGAGCCTCCGGGTCTCGCTGATGCCGATCTCATCCATGACCCGCCTGGCCTTGACCTTGCCCAGCCCGGGCAGGGACTCGAGCACGGCGAGGACCTTCATCTTGCCGACCACCTCGTCGGAGTCCGCCTGCTGGAGCAGCTCGTTGAGCGTCAGGGAGCCCATCTTCAGCTTCTCCTTGAGCTCGGCCCGCATGCGACGGGCCTGGGCGGCCTTCTCGAGGGCGGCCTGTCTCTGGTCGGCGGACAGTGACGGCGGCAAAGGCATGCAGGCTCCTTTTAACGGTTGAGGGGTTCCGAGTGGCGGTGCCCCGGGGGGCACGGCTCGGCGGGCAACGGACGGCAGGTACTCTCAGCGCCCGGGACGCGACGGGGCGTCGGGTTCCGGAGCATGGCGCGCACCATAGCGCGCCCAGCGGCGGCCCACCGCAGTGGGCGACCGGACGGTTCCAGGCGGCCGCCCGGGGGTCCTCAGGCGGGGGCTTCCAGGGCCCCCACCAGGGCGGCGGCGGCCCCCGACCGGTCGCCGGCGGCGGTCACCGCCCGGCCGATCACCAGGATGTCGGCCCCGGCGGCCAGGGCGGCGGCCGGGGTGGCGGCCCGGGCCTGGTCGTGGACCGGGGCGCCGGCCGGGCGCAGGCCGGGAACCACCGTGATCAACCGGGGGGCGATCTGCTTCGCCTGGGCCACGTCCGACGCCGCGCACACCACCCCCCGGCAGCCGGCCTCGGCGGCGGCCGCCACCCGCTTGGGCAGGATGTGCGGCGGGGCGTCGGCGTCGCTCGTGAGCACGGTGACGGCCAGGGCGGCGGGCGGTTCCAGGCCGGCCCGTTCGGCGCCCTCGGCGAGGCCTTCCACCCCGGCCCGCAGCACCGCTGGCCCGGCGAAGGCGTGGAGGGTGAGGTAGGAAACCCCGAGGGCGCCGAGGACGGTGGCGGCCTTGCGCACGGTGGTGGGGATGTCGGCCATCTTCAGGTCCAGGAACACCCGGTAGCCGTCGTCGATGAGCATCTGGACCACCCCGGGGCCGGCCGCGCTGAACAGCTCCAGGCCGACCTTGGCCACCCCGAACCACGGCTTCAGCTCCTTGGCCAGCCGCTGGGCCGCCACGGCGTCGTCGACGTCCAGGGCCAGGGCCAGGCGGCTGCGGAGGGAGGTTTCAACGGGGCTCAATGGCTCGTCCTTTCACGGATTCGATGTCGTCAGCAGCGCAGTGGTGCATCCAGTCGTTCAACTCGTCGAGCACCCGGCGGGGGGCTCTCGGGTCGGCGAAGGTGGCGGTGCCCACCTGCACGGCGTCCGCCCCGGCGGCCAGCAGCTCGGCCGCGTCGAGGCCATTGACCACTCCTCCCACCCCGACTATCGGCAGGTCGGGCCAGGCGGACCGGCACTCGTAGACGGCCCGCACCGCCACCGGGTGGACGGCCGGCCCGGACAGGCCGCCGCCGCCCCCGCCCAGTCGGAACCGGCCGGTGGCCGGGTCGATGGCCATGCCCATCACCGTGTTGATCAACGTGACCGCCTCCGCCCCCGAGCGGTGGGCCACGCCGGCCAGGGCCGGCAGGTCCGTCACGTTGGGGCTGAGCTTGGCCCACAGCGGCACGGCGCCGTCCAGGCCGGCCGCGGCCGCCCCCACCGCGGCGGCCACTCCCGCTTCGCTGTGGGCGAACATGCGCCGGCGGTCCTCCACGTTGGGGCAGGATATGTTGGCCTCCACCGCCACGATCGACGCCGCCGCTCCCCCGGCCCGCACGGCGGCGGCCAGTCGGGCGGCGGCCGCCTGGTAGCCCTCCACGCTGAAGGCCCAGATGCTGGCCACCACCGCCGCCCCGGTGCGGGCCAGGGCCGGCAGCTCCTCGGCCAGCCAGTGTTCCACGCCCCGGTTCTGCAGGCCCACGCTGTTGAGCATGCCGACCGCCTGGTCCAGCGGCCAGATACGCGGCGCCGGGTTCCCGCCCCACGGCTCGGCCGACAGGGACTTGACCACCACCGCCCCCAGCTCCGACAGGTCGAAGTAGGCGGACAGCTCGGCTCCGTGGCCGGCGGTGCCGGACGCGGTCAGGACCGGACTGCGCAGGGTCAGCGTGCCCACCCGGGTGGCCAGGCTCATGCGAGAGGCAACTGTTCGGCCTCGTGGTACTCCTGCAGGGTGCGGACGGTGAGCTGGTTGGCGGCCCGCTCGGCGATGCCGGCCGCCGCCGCCCGGGCCGCGGCCACCGTGGTCACGCACGCCACCCGGTGCTGGTTGGCGGCCCGGCGGATGTACGCCCCGTCGGCCCGGGGTCCCCGGCCGCGCGGGGTGTTCACCACCAGGTTGACCTTGCCGTCGCGGAGCAGGGTCACCGCGTCCACCCCGCCCGGATGATCCTCGCCCACCTTGGACACGACCGTCTCCACCGGTACACCGGCCGCCTCGAAGAAGGCGGCGGTGCCGGAGGTGGCGGCCAGGGAGAAGCCCAGCTGCACGAACCGGCGGGCGGCGGTGACGCCGGAGGGTTTGTCCCGGTCGGCCAGGGAGAAGAACACCGTCCCAGCCCCCGGCAGCTCGTCGCCGGCGGCGGCCTGGCTCTTGGCGAACGCCAGCCCGAAGCTGGAGTCGATGCCCATCACCTCGCCGGTGGAGCGCATCTCCGGTCCGAGCAGGGTGTCGGCGTCGGGGAAGCGGGTGAAGGGCAGCACCGCCTCCTTGACGCTGACATGGCCGCCGCCGACCGGGTCGCGCAGCAGGCCCTCCTCCCGAAGCGACGCCAGGGTGGCGCCGGCCAGGACCCGGGCCGCCACCTTGGCCATGGGCACGCCGGTGGCCTTCGACACGAACGGCACGGTCCGGCTGGCCCGGGGGTTGGCCTCGATCACGAACACCTCGTCGCCGGACTCGCCGGCCTTGACGGCGAACTGCACGTTGAGCGGGCCGATGACCCCGAGGGCGTCGGCTATGGCCCGGACGTGGCTCTCGATGGTGGCCACCGTCTCCGCCGACAGGGTCGGCGGCGGGATGACACAGGCGCTGTCGCCGCTGTGGACACCGGCCTCCTCGACGTGCTCCATCACCGCGCCGATCACCACCTCCCCGGTGGCGTCGCGCACGGCGTCCACGTCCACCTCGGTGGCGTCCTCCAGGAAACGGTCGACCAGCACCGGCCGCTCGGCCGACAGGCCGCCCTCCCGGCCCAGCGAGCCGAACCCGGACAGCTCCTCCATGGCCCGGCGCAGGTCCTCCTCGCCGTAGACGATCTCCATGGCCCGGCCGCCCAGCACGTAGCTGGGCCGGACGAGGGCCGGGTAGCCGACCCGGTCGACGATCTCGAGGGCCTGCTCCACGGTGACGGCGGTGCCGCCGGGCGGTTGGGGGATCCCCAGGCGCCGGCACAGGGAGCTCCACCGCTCCCGGTCCTCGGCCAGGTCGATGGCGTCGGGCGGGGTGCCGAGCACCAGGTCGGGGGGCAGCAGGCCGGACAGCTTGAGCGGGGTCTGGCCGCCCAGGGTGACGATGATCCCGGCCACGTCGCCGGTGGCCGACTCCACGTCGAGGACGTTGGACACGTCCTCGAGGGTCACCGGCTCGAAGTACAGCCGGTCGCTGGTGTCGTAGTCGGTGGACACCGTCTCGGGGTTGCAGTTGATCATCACCGTCTCGAAGCCGGCGTCGTGCAGGGCGAAGCTGGCCTGCACGCAGCAGTAGTCGAATTCCACGCCCTGGCCGATCCGGTTGGGCCCCGAGCCCAGGATGATGATCTTGGGCCGCCGTCCGGGGCCGACCTCGTCGTCGTCCTCGTAGGTCGAGTAGTGGTAGGGGGTGCGCGCCTCGAACTCGGCGGCGCAGGTGTCCACCGTCTTGAACGTGGCCCGCACCCCGTGTGTCAGGCGGGCGGCCCGGATGTCGGCCTCGGGGACGTTCCACAGATAGGCCAGCTGGGCGTCGGAGAAACCGAGCCGCTTGGTCCGGCGCCAGTCGGCCCGGCCGAGCCGGTCGGGGCCGCCCAGGTCGGCCAGCCGGCGGCGCTCGTCCACCACCAGCTGCAACTGGTCCAGGAACCACGGGTCCACCCCGGTGGCCTCGTGGAGGCGTTCCACGCTGATACCCCGGCGCAGGGCGGCCTCCAGCTGGAACGGCCGGTCCGGGGTGGCGATGGCCGCCCGGCGGACCAGTTCGCTGTCGCTCCACTCGTCCCACATGGCCTCGGCCGGGTCGCAGTTGAGCCCGGCCCGGCCCCGCTCCAGGGACCGCAGGCCCTTCTGCAGGGACTCGGGGAAGGTCCGGCCGATGGCCATCGACTCGCCCACCGACTGCATGCGGGTGCCGAGCACGTCGGGTATGCCGGGGAACTTCTCGAACGCCCAGCGGGGGATCTTGGTGACCACGTAGTCGATGGTCGGCTCGAAGCTGGCCGGGGTCTCACCGGTGATGTCGTTGGTGATCTCGTCCAGGGTGTAGCCGACGGCCAGCCGGGCGGCGATCTTGGCGATCGGGAATCCGGTGGCCTTCGACGCCAGGGCGCTCGAGCGCGACACCCGGGGGTTCATCTCGATCACCACCTGCTCACCGGTCCTCGGGTCCACGGCGAACTGGATGTTGGACCCACCGGTCTCCACGCCGATGCGGCGGATGCACTTGAAGGCGTTGTCGCGCATCCGCTGGTACTCGTGGTCCGACAGGGTCTGGGCCGGGGCCACGGTGATGGAGTCGCCGGTGTGCACGCCCATCGGGTCGAAGTTCTCGATGGAGCAGACGATCACGCAGTTGTCCGCCCGGTCCCGCATGACCTCGAGCTCGTACTCCTTCCAGCCGGCGATGGACCGCTCCACCAGGATCTCCGAGACCGGGCTGGCGGCCAGGCCGGTGGCGGCGATGCGTTCCAGATCGTCGCGGTCGAAGGCGATGCCGGTGCCGGCCCCGCCCAGGATGTAGGAGGGGCGGATGATGAGGGGGTAGCCGATGCTCTCCCCCACCTCGAGGGCCTCCTCCAGGTTGTAGGCGAATCCTGACTCGGGCACGGCCAGGCCGATCTCGGTCATGGCCTGCTTGAACCGGTCCCGGTTCTCGGCGGTGGCGATGGCTTCGGAGTTGGCGCCGATCATCTCCACCCCCAGCCGCTCGAACGTGCCCCGCTCGTGGAGGGCCATGGCCAGGTTGAGGGCGGTCTGGCCCCCGAGGGTGGGCAGCACGGCGTCGGGCCGCTCCCGCTCCACGATGGCCTCGAGCACGTCCGGGGTGAGCGGCTCCACGTAGGTGCGGTGGGCGAACTCCGGGTCGGTCATGATGGTGGCCGGGTTGGAGTTGGCCAGGATGACCCGGTAGCCCTCCTGCTTGAGCACCCGGCAGGCCTGGGTGCCGGAGTAGTCGAACTCGACGGCTTGGCCGATGACGATCGGGCCGCTGCCGATGACGAGGATGCTGTCGAGGTCGTCCCGCCTAGGCACCCATGATCCTTTCGAACTCTGAGAAAAGGTAACTGGCGTCGTGGGGTCCGGGCCCGGCCTCCGGGTGGTACTGGACGCTGAAGGCCCGGAGGTCGGGGCGGCTGATGCCCTCGATGACCCCGTCGTTGAGGTTGATGTGGGTGATCTCTGTGTCCTCCAGGGAGCCGGCCGCCACCGCGTAGTTGTGGTTCTGGCTGGTGATCTCCACCGCCCCGGTGGCGATCCGTCGCACCGGATGGTTGCCGCCGTGGTGGCCGAACGGCATCTTGTAGGTGCGACCGCCCAGCGCGGCGGCCATCATCTGGTGGCCCAGGCAGATGCCGAACACCGGTACCTGGCCGAGCAGCTGCTTGATGGATTCGATGCCGTAGCCGACGGCGGACGGGTCCCCCGGTCCGTTGGAGAGGAACACCCCGTCGGGCCGGCGGGCCAGCACGTCGGCGGCCGGGGTGGACGCTGGTACCACCTCCACGGTGGCCAGGTGACCCAGGTGGCGCAGGATGGTGCGTTTGATCCCGAAGTCGTAGGCGACGACCTGCAGCGGTCCGTCCCCGACGGTGTAGGGCTGGTTGGTCGTCACCTGCGATGCCAGGTCCTGGCCCTCGGTGCCCGGCTCGGCCTGGGCGGCCTCCTTGAGCGCCGTCTCGTCGAAGCGGTCGAGCGGCCCGAAGGCGGCCGGCATCGATCCGGCCTCCCGGATGTGGCGGGTCAGGCGGCGGGTGTCGACGCCGGTCAGGGCGGGCAGGCGCTGGTCCTGCAGGAATTCGTGCACGCTCCGCTCCGAGCGCCAGCTGCTGGGGCGGGGCGGCAGGTCCCGGGCGATCAGTCCCCGGCAGAAGGCCCGGGCGCTCTCGCTGTCGTGGCCGGTGATCCCGTAGTTGCCGATGTGGGGGTAGGTGAAGCAGATGATCTGGCCGGCGTAGGAAGGGTCGGTGAGGACCTCCTGGTAACCGGTGAGGGTGGTGTTGAAAACCACCTCCCCGGTGGCCGGGCCGCCGGCCTCGGGGTCCCAGAACCCGGCCGCCTCCCCCTCGAAGGTGGTGCCGTCGGACAGGACCAGCAGTGCCTCGCGGATCATCTCTGCACCTCCGCGTCGATGACCACCGGTTCGCCCCGGTAGACGGTGTGGCGGACCCGGCCCTGCATCTTGCGGCCGGTGTAGGGGTTGTTCCGGCTGCGGCTGGCCGACACCAGGGGGTCCACCACCCAGGTGGCGGACGGGTCGATGACGCACAGGTTGGCCGGCCGGCCGGCGGCTACCGGGCCGCCGTGGGTGTCGGCCAGACCGGCGATGGCGGCCGGCTGCCAGGACATGAGGGCGATGATCCTTTCTATGGGGAGCTCCAGTTCGGTGAGGGCCAGGGCCAGGGCCGTCTCCAGACCGAGCATCCCGGGCGGGGCCTGGTCGAAGGGGGCTTCCTTGGCTTCCTGGGTGTGGGGGGCGTGGTCGGTGGCGATGGCGTCGGCGGTGCCGTCGGCCAAGGCCGCCCGCACGGCGGACACGTCGGCGTCGGTGCGCAGCGGCGGGTTGACCTTGAACACCGGGTCGTAGGACGCCACGCAGGCGTCGGTGAGGGTGAAGTGGTGGGGGGTCACCTCGGCGGTGACGGTCAGGCCCGAGGTCTTGGCGCCCCGCACCATGGCCAGCGATCCGGCCGTGGACAGGTGCAGGAAGTGGGTCCTGGCCCCGGTGAGGCGGGCCAGGGCCAGGTCCCGCATCACCATCAGCTCCTCGGCCTCGGCCGGCTGGCCGGCCAGGCCCAGCCGGCTGGACCACTCCCCCTCGTGCATGTGGCCGCCCCCGGCCAGCGAGGCGTCCTCGCAGTGCTCGGCCAGGGTGACGCCCAGGGCGGAGGCGTACTCCATGGCCCGCCTCATGAGGCGGGCGTCCTGCACCCCGGACCCGTCGTCGGTGAAGATGCGCACACCGAGGGCGGCCATCTCGGCCAGCGGGGCTAGATGGCGGCCCTCCCGGCCCACGGTGATGGCCCCGGCCGGGTGCACGGCGCAGCAGGCGGCGGCCCCCAGCCCCTGGACGTGGCGGACCACGGCGGCACTGTCTATGGCCGGCTCGGTGTTGGGCATGGCCACCACCGCCGTGTATCCGCCCAGGGCGGCGGCCCGGGCCCCGGACCCGACCGTCTCGGCCTCCTCCCGGCCCGGCTCGCGCAGGTGGGTGTGCAGGTCCACCAGGCCGGGGGCCACCACGCAGCCGGCGGCGTCGAGCACCACCGTGCCGGGCGGGGTGGAGCTCACCTTGGCCGTCACCGCGGTGATGATCCCGTCCTGTATCAGGACATCTCCGGGGCGGGTGCCGGTGGCATCGACGATGCGGCCGCCGCGGATGACCACGGACATGTGACTACGCAGCGGCAAGGTCGACCCCCGATCCGAGAAGGAGATACAGAACGGCCATGCGCACGGCCACCCCGTTGGCGACCTGGCTGGTGATCAGCGACGACGGCCGGTCGGCGACCTCGGCGGCGATCTCCACCCCCCGGTTGACCGGGCCCGGGTGCATGATCAGGGCGTCGTCGGACAGCAGCTCGGCCCGCCGGCGGGTCAGCCCGTAGGTTGCGGTGTACTCCCGCAGCGACGGGAGCAGGGCCTCCAGCATGCGCTCCCGCTGGAGGCGCAGGAGGTAGATCACGTCGAGCTTGGGCAGAACGCCGTCCAGGTCGTGGGAGACCTCCACCGGCCACCCGGCCAGTGACGGGGGCAGCAGGGTCGGGGGGGCCACCAGGGTCACCTCGGCGCCCAGGGCGGTGAAGGCCAGGACATCGGAGCGGGCCACCCGGCTGTGGCGGACGTCGCCGACGATGGCGATCCGCAGGCCTTCCAGGGCCCGCTCGCCGGACCGCTGGCGCTTGGAGGCGATGGTGTAGCAGTCGAGCAGGGCCTGGGTGGGATGCTCGTGCCAGCCGTCGCCGGCATTGAGCACCGCCGGTCCGTGCAGCCAGCCGGCCACCTGCCAGGGCACCCCGGAGCCGGAGTGGCGCACCACCATGGCGTCCACGCCCATGGCCTCGATGGTCTGGACGGTGTCGCGCAGGGACTCGCCCTTGTTGACCGACGAGCTGGACGCCGAGAAGGTCATCACGTCGGCGGACAGCCGGCGGGCCGCCGTCTCGAACGACAGCCGGGTCCGGGTGGAGTCCTCGAAGAACATCGACACCACCGTCTTGCCCCGCAGCGCCGGCACCTTGGGGATGCTTCGGCTGCTCACCTCCACGAAGCTGTCGGTGAGGCGCAGCACCTCGGCGATGCC
>DASSZD010000147.1:0-3334 GCA_035702985.1 Acidimicrobiales bacterium | reverse complement strand
CCCACGCCGCGCTGGGTGATGAGCTCGCCCAGCCACATGACCACCACAGTGCCGGCGGTCATGGTGAGCACGATCAGCAGCACCCGGGGGACGGTGAACTTGGGGATGAGGTCGATGTTGAGGCTGGTCCCGCCGAGCAGGCCGCCGCCGCCGTTGTGGAACACGTAGGCCAGGCCGGTGGACTGCATCACCGCCAGGGCGATGGTCAGGTACCGGGTGACCTGGGTGAGCTTCTTCTGGCCCACCGCCCCCTCGTCGCGCCACTGCTCGAACTTGGGGATCACCACGATCATCAGCTGGATGATGATCGAGGAGGTGATGTAGGGCATGATCCCCAGCCCGAACACCGCGAACTTGGTCAGGGCCCCGCCGGAGAACAGGGCCAGGAAGCCCACCACCCCGCCGTGGCTGGCGGTGGACTCCAGCGACTGGACCGCCTTGAAGTCAATGCCCGGGCAGGGGATGTTCGATCCGAGCCGGTACACCGCGATGATGAGCAGCGTGAAAAGAACCTTGTTGCGAAGATCCGGGACCCGGAACATGTTCGCGAGGTTCGTGAACGTACTGCGCATCTAGGTCCTCTCTGCCCGGCCCCGTGCCGAACGTCGTCCCAGGCCCACGCCGGAGGCGACCAAGGCTATATGGCCGCCGACGGTTTCGCCCGTCGATCAGCCGGCCGTCGGGCTCACCGGTTGGTGAGGGCGTTCCCCTTCGCCGGGGGCCGGCCGTGGCCGAACGGGGGCGGCAGGACCTCGACCCGCCCGCCGGCCGCCTCGATGGCGGACACCGCCGACTTGGAGAAGGCGTGGGCGGAGACGCTGAGCTTGCGGTTCAGCTCGCCCCGGCCCAGGACCTTGATCAGCCCGTGCTTGTGCACGAGCCCCCGGGCCCGCAGCGTTTCGGGGCTGACCACGTCCCCCTCGAAGCCGTCGAGGGTGTCGAGGTTGATGACGTTGTACTCCACCCGGAACGGGTTCTTGAAGCCCTTCAGCTTCGGGATCCGCTGGGTGAGGGGCAGCTGGCCGCCCTCGAAGCCGGGCTTGATCTGGCCGCGGGCGCCCTGGCCCTTGGTACCGCGCCCGGCCGTCTTGCCGCCCTTGCCGGCGATGCCTCGACCGACGCGACGGCGCTCCTGGGTGGAGCCGGGCGCCGGCTTGAGATCGTGGACCTTCATCAGGACTCCTGGGTTTCTTCGACGGTGATCAGGTGCGGGACCCGGGCCACCATGCCCCGGATCTCCGGCCGGTCCGGCAGCGTGTTGGACGTGCCGATGCCGTGCAGGCCCAGGGCCCGCAGCGTGCCGCGGTGCTTGGGCTTGGTGCCGATGGACGACTTGACCTGGGTGATCTTCAGATCAGCCATGTCACGCCACCTCGTCGGGCACGTACGGGCCGCGCTGGCTCTCCTTGTAGGCCCGCCACAGGCCGGCCGGCACGAACTCCTCGGGGGACTTGCCCCGCAGCTTGGCGATCTCGTCCGGGCGCTTGAGGGCCCGCAGCCCGGCCACGGTGGCCTGGGCCACGTTGATGCTGTTGGACGAGCCCAGGGACTTGGCCAGGATGTCGTGGATGCCGGCCATCTCCAGGATGGCCCGGGCGGCGCCGCCGGCGATCACCCCGGTACCGGGGGCGGCCGGCTTGAGCAGGACCCGCCCGGCCCCGGCCTCGCCGAGCACCGGGTGGGTGATGGTGCTGCCGGCCAGGGGGACGCTGAAGAGGTTCTTCTTGGCCTCCTCGATGCCCTTCTGGACGGCCAGACCGGCCTCCTTGGCCTTGCCGTAGCCGAGACCCACGGTGCCCCGGCCGTCGCCGATCACCATGAGGGCGGCGAAGGAGAAGCGCCGACCGCCCTTGACGACCTTGGCGACCCGGTTGACCTTGATGGTGCGGTCCTCGTACTGCTGATCGGGCATATCAGAACTCCAGTCCGGCCTCGCGGGCCGCCTCTGCGACAGCGGCCACCCGGCCGTGAAATTGGAAACCGCCACGGTCGAACACCACGGCGGTGACGCCGGCCGCCCGGGCCCGCTCGGCCACCAGGCGCCCGACGCTCGCCGCAGCGGCCTTGTTCCCGGTGCCGCCGGCGTCGCGCAGGGACTTCTCGACGGTGGAGGCGGCGGCCAGGGTGCGGCCGCTGCGGTCGTCGATGACCTGGGCGGAGATGTGCTTGTTGGAGCGGAACACGGCCAGGCGGGGGCGCTCGGCGGTCCCGGCGACCTTCTTGCGGACCCGGAAGTGACGCCGGGCCCGGGCCGTCTGCTTGTCCTTGGTGGAGTAGCTCACTCTGCTTCCTTCCCGGCCGGGCGCCCCGCAGGCCCGACCTCCTCCGGAGTGTGGGGGCCCCTGCCCCACGCCCGGCCGTAACGCGGGGCGCTCACTTGGCTGCCTTTCCGGCCTTGCGGATGACCCGCTCCCCGGCGTAGCGGACGCCCTTGCCCTTGTAGGGCTCGGGCTTGCGGATCTTGCGGATGTTGGCCGCCACCTGGCCGACCAGCTCCTTGTCGATGCCCTTGACGCTGATGCGCGTCGGCTGGGGCACCTCGAAGGTGATGCCGGCCGGGGCGTTGACGGTCACCGGGTGGGAGAAGCCGAGGGCCAGCTCGATGGAGTCCGGTCCCTTGGCGGTGGCCCGGTAGCCGACCCCGACGATCTCGAGGTCCCGGCTGAAGCCGGCCGTCACCCCGGTCACCATGTTGGCGACCAGGCTGCGGGTCAGGCCGTGCAGGGCCCGGTTCTGGCGCTCGTCGTTGGGCCGCTCCACCAGCAGGGTGGAGTCCTCCTGGCGGATGGTGATCTCGCCCGGCACCGGCCGGGACAGGGTGCCGTTCGGGCCCTTGACGGTTACCTGGCGGTCGGCGACGGAGACGTCGACGCCGGCCGGCACGGTGATTGGGGAGCGTCCGATACGCGACATGGCTCTACCTTTTTCCTCTCACTTACCAGACGTAGCAGAGGACCTCGCCGCCCACCCGGCGCTGGCGCGCCTCGCGGTCGGTCATCAGTCCGTGGCTGGTGGACAGGACGGCCACGCCGAGGCCACCCAGGACCCGGGGCAGCTTGTCGGCCGCGGTGTAGACCCGCAGGCCGGGCTTCGACACCCGCCGCACCCCGGAGATGGTCCGGCTGCGGTCCTTGGTGTACTTCATGGTGATCTCCAGGGTGCGACCGGGTCGCTCGCTGGAGTCCGACACCTTGAAGTCCTCGATGTAGCCCTCCTTGACCAGCACCGCGGCCAGGGATTCCTTCAGCTTCGAGGACGGCATCCGCACCGTGTCGTGCATGGCGACGTTGGCGTTGCGGATGCGGGTCAGCATGTCGGCGATGGGATCGGTCAT
>DASSZD010000103.1:0-3127 GCA_035702985.1 Acidimicrobiales bacterium | reverse complement strand
CCCCTAGACCCGAGCCATGTTGGCGAACCTGGTGTAGTGATCCAGGAAGGCCAGCTGGACCTTGCCGGTGGGCCCGTTCCGGTGCTTGGCGATGATCACCTCGGCGGTGCCCCGGTCGGCCGACTCCTGGTTGTACACCTCATCCCGGTAAAGGAACATCACCACGTCGGCGTCCTGTTCGAGCGACCCCGATTCCCTCAGGTCCGCCAGCACCGGCCGCTTGTCGGCCCGCGCCTCGAGCTGCCGGGACAGCTGCGAGAGAGCCACCACCGGCACCTCCAGCTCACGGGCCAGGATCTTGAGACCGCGGCTGATGGAGGACACCTCCAGCTGCCGGTTCTCGTTGGAGCCGCCGCTCATCAGCTGCAGGTAGTCCACGATGATGAGGCCCAGACCGCCGTGGCGGGCCTTGAGCCGGCGGGCCTTGGCCCGGATCTCCATCACGGTGGTGTTCGGGTTGTCGTCGATGAAGAGAGGCGCGTCGCCCAGCCGGGCCACCGCCTGGCTGATCTTGGGCCAGTCCGGCTCGGTCAGCCGCCCGTTGCGCATGCGGCTGGCGTCCACCCGGGCCTCCGAGACCAGGATGCGGTTGGTGATCTCGTCACAGCCCATCTCCAGCGAGAAGATGAGGGTCGGGACCCGGGCCTCCACCGCGGCGTGGGCGGCCATGCCCAGGGCGAAGCTGGTGTTGTGCACCAGGAAGTCGTCGGCTACGTAGTTGTGGGTCTCCGGCACGGTGATGTCGTAGACCTGAGTCTCCCCGTCGGGAACGATGGCGATCACCTCGTCCCAGTAGATGTCGGACCAGGCCTCGTCCTTGAGCCAGTCGTCGTCCAGCACGTCCGCCAGCAGGGCCACGGTCTCCCGCCGGGGATGCCGGGAGCCGACGTGCCAGTTGTGCGATGGCGGCTTGCCGGCGGACTGGTTGACGGACCGCCAGGATCGCTTGCCCTTGGCCGCCAGGATGGCGTCCCACGTCTCGATGGGCAGGGTGTCGCCGGTCCAGCCCATCTCCCTCTTGGTGAGGGTCATGTCGAGCACCCGCCCGACCGCCGCCTCCTTGGAGAAGATCCCTATGAGGGCGCAGAACCGGGAGATGTCCGGCCGGCTCATCAGCTCCAGCTCCCAAGCCGGTCGGCGCGTCCCCTTGTAGGCCACCGCCTTGAAGCGGATACGCCCGTTGATGCCGAAGCGCAGCAGCAGGTGCTGGACATCCCGGATCAACTGGTGGGAGATGCTGCAGTAGCCGATGCGGCCATACCCGTCGCCCGACGGCGTGTACCACGCCGTCCCATCGGTGGCGAACAGCCGGTTGAGGAACAGGGCGACCTGCTGGAGCTCCAGGCGGAACACCGCCTCGGGGACCCGCTTGTCGGCCGCTCTGCAGCCGTAGATCCTGTGCCTGCTCAGCAGCTCTTTCACCGGATTCTTACCAGAGCCCACTGTTGAGGAGAGGTTGTACTGCATGTTCGGTATGCCGCTGGCCAGAATCCGCTTCGAGGTGCATGGCACTACTCGGACGCCGAGGGTCGTACATGCCGACGTCAGGTCATCCAACACTCGGGACGACGCCGTCGTGAACCGCGGTGGAGTGAAAGTGCAGCTCCCGTCCCCCAACATGTAGGCCAGGAGCTTGAGCTCCGCCGGGTCCATCCGCTCGGAGGCGTTGGTGCGCAGCACCCGCGGCACGCCCACCCTCGTCCCCACCGCGATGTCCTTGAGGGGCCGCCAGCCGGTGGGGGTCAGATACGGGTGGGAGGCGGTCGTGCGGATGGTCCGCCCCAGCCGGGTCGTCACCCGGAAGACCGGCTTCACCCCGTCGTCCACCCAGGTGCTGACATACCGGGGCGCCAACTGCCGGTCATCTCCGAGGCTCAGGACCTGGAAGGGATGCGGGCGCTCCTGCTGGCGGCGGAACAGCTCCCCGACCGTAGCCATCTCGCCGGTCTCGGCGTCGAGCACCCGCGTGTCGTGGGCGGCGCACTTCCCCATGGCTGGCCGCGCACCCACGATGATCAGGGCGTTGGGCTGCAGCCCGTACAACCGTTCGTCCAGGTCGACGAAGCCGGTCGGCACCCCGGTGATGGTCTCACCCCGGTCGAACAGCTGCTCCAGGCGGTCCATGCTGGCGTACAGCAGCTCGGTGAGCGGTTTGAGGCTGTCGGTGACCCGCCGCTCGGCCACGTTGAACACCAGGCTCTCGGCGTGATCCAGGGCCGCGGCCACGTCCTCGGGGATGCTGTAGCCCATCTCGGCGATCTCCCCGGCGACCGAGATCATGCGCCGGAGCAGGGCGTGCTCCTCCACGATGCGGGCGTAGCGGGAGGCGTTGGTCGTGGCCGGCGTGTCGGCCTGAAGGGCGACCAGGGCGGCCAGACCCCCGACCGAATCCAGCAGCCCGGCCCGGCCCAGCTCGTCGGCCACCGTGACCGGGTCGGCCGGCTCCCCCTGGTTGTACAGGACGTTGATGGCGTCGAAGATGTGGGCGTGGGCCGGCTTGTAGAAGTCCTCGGACCCGCACGTCTCCATGGCCGCGGCGATGGCGTCGCGCGACAGCAGCATGGCGCCGAGAAGCGACTTCTCGGCGTCGAGGTTGTGGGGAGGGATGCGACCTGCCGCCGGGGAGGGCGACGTGCCGCCGTTCCCCTTTCGCCGGGCCAGGGCTGAATCGATGGACTGGACCATTGGGCTGTCCACCTAACTCAAGCTCGGCTGTGGGTATCCAGACCCCCAGCACCGTGAATTCCCGGTGGACTACTTGGGGATAAGCGCTCCAAGCTGGGGAAAAGCCATCCATTGATCACTGGGAAGCACCGATTTGTCATCTCGTGTACACCCTAAGGAGGGGGTGAGACCGTTATGACCGACCGGTATCCACGCCCCTCCGGCGGTGCTACCGTCTTCGAACTGCGCTTCGCCGGACTCGCCGGCAGGCGCTGGAGACCCGGCTAACTTCCCCAGGGGGTGAGGGAGGCCCGACCTGGGTGGTCGGGGGCTTCCATGTCCCTTTGGTCGAGTTCTCCACAAGATGTGAACAACACTGTGGAAGACGGGCGGCCGGGAAGGCGGTTGCGAACATGGAGCTTGAAGACAGGGACCGGCAGTCAGCTGCTGCGACATTCCGTGA
>DASSZD010000193.1:0-2312 GCA_035702985.1 Acidimicrobiales bacterium | reverse complement strand
GGCACCGGCAGCATCAACGCCGCCGAGGCCGCGGCCGCCAAGTGCCTGGTCGACATCAACACCAACCTGTACCAGAACGGCCAGGCCGCCGGCACCGGGATGATCCTCTCCTCCGACGGCTACATCCTGACCAACAACCACGTCATCTCCGGTTCGGCCACCATCAAGACCGTCACCATCAACGGCGGCCGGACCTACACGGCCCAGGTCATCGGCTACGACCGCACCCACGACGTCGCCGTCATCCGGGCCGAGAACGCCAGCGGGCTGCAGACCTGCAAGTTCGGTGACTCCTCCAAGGTCAACGTGGGCGACGCCATCGTCGGCCTCGGCAACGCCGGCGGCGTGGGCGGGACCCCGAGCAGCGCCCCCGGCCAGGTCACCGCCCTCAACCAGGCCATCACCGCCCAGGACGAGGGCAACGGCACCTCCGAGAAGCTGACCGGCCTCATCCAGACCAACGCCGACATCCAGCCCGGCGACTCCGGCGGGGCGCTGGTCGACTCGGCCGGCCGCATCATCGGGATGAACACGGCCGCCTCCACCGGGTTCTCCTTCTCCAATCCCGGCAACCAGGGCTTCGCCATCCCGATCAACCAGGCCCTCGGCATCGCCCACCAGATCCGCTCCGGGAACGCCAGCGACACCATCCACCTCGGCGCCACCGCCTTCCTCGGTGTCGAGGTCGACACCTCCCCCACCGCCCAGACCACCAAGGGGGCGGTCATCTCCGCGGCGCTGCCCAACGGGGCGGCGGCCGCCGCCGGCCTCGGCCAGGGTGACGTGATCACGTCGCTGGGCGGCAAGACGATCGACTCGGCCAACACCCTCACCAACGTGATCGGCCAGTACCACCCGGGCGACAAGGTGCCGGTCCAGTGGACCGACTCCACCGGCCAGACCCACCAGGCCACGGTGACGCTCGGCAACGGTCCGGCCGCCTAGGCCCGGATGGGCGTCTCGGACCTCGCCGGCCTGGCCGCCCTGCCCCTCCTGGCCGGGGCCACCCCGGCCCAGATGGAGGCCATAGCCGACGCCATGGCGCCGGGCCGGGCCGCCCCCGGCGAAGTGCTCGGGCAGGAGGGCGAACCGGGGGAAGTGTTCTGGCTCCTCGTGGAGGGCCAGGTCCGGGTCACCTGCGGGCAGCCGCCGCTGGAGCGGCACCTGGCCGACGCCGGCCCCGGGTCCATCCTGGGCGAGCTGGCCCTGCTGCGCGACCAGCCCCGCACCGCCACCGTCACCGCCACCGGGGAGTGCTGCTTCTGGTCGGGCGGGCGGGAGGCCCTCAAGCGGCTGCTGGAGGTCGAGCCGGTCCGCACCCGGCTGCGCCTGCTGGCCAGCCGCCGGCTGGCCCAGGACCTGCGCCCGGTCGCCACCACCCTCAAGGACGGCACCGCAGTCCTGGTCCGGCCGCTGCTGGCCGCCGACCGGGAGGCCCTCGACCGGGCCCTCAAGGGGCTGTCGCGCGAGAGCATGCGCCACCGCTTCTTCACCGCCGGCACCCCGTCGCCGGCCCTGATCGACTACCTGGTCGACATCGACTACGTGGACCACTTCGCCTGGGCCGTGCTCGACGCCGCCACCCACGACGGGATGGCGACCGGCCGCTACATCCGGGACCCGGGCGGCGACTCGGCCGAGATGGCCTTCACCACCGTCGACCGCTACCAGGGCCGCGGTCTCGGCACGTTCCTGCTCGGCGCGCTGGGGGTGGCGGCGGTCGAGGCCGGCATCGGCAGCCTCTTCGCCTACACCATGGACGACAACCGGGCCATGCGCGCCGTGTTCTCCAAGGCCGACGCCCGGGCCTCCTACGACGAGCCGGGCCTGGTGCACGTGTCGGTGGACCCCCACCGGGCCGCCGCCCTGCTGGCGCCGGCGGTGCGCCTGTCGCTGGCCAGCGCCGTGCACGACATCGTCACGGCCGCCTCCCTGGCCCTGGCCTGAGACCGCCTCAGCTCTGAGACCGTCCGGCGCCCGGACGGGGCCGCCCGGCCCGGCGGCCGCGGCGCTACCGCAGGTCCTGCAGCCCGGCCAGGATCCGGGGCCCGAAGCCGTGGTCGCGGTAGGGCATGTAGAAGCTGATCCGGTCCACCATGTCGCCGAAGCGGCGCTGGAGCAGGCCCGGGATCTCCTCCGGGGTCCCCCGCACCGCGAACGCGTCGAGGACGTCGTCGGTGATGAGCCGGCCCATCTGGTCCCACTCTCCCTGCTTGGACAGGGCGTTGAGCTCCGGCTGCAGCTCCCCCCACCCCCCGTTGTCCAGCACCGGCCGGTAGGCGGGGGTGGAGGCGTAGAAGGCGATCTGCTTG
>DASSZD010000012.1:0-47353 GCA_035702985.1 Acidimicrobiales bacterium | reverse complement strand
GTGGGCCTCGGAAGCGGGCGGGTCGTAGGGGGCGGCTCCGGCCACGCTCAGATCGTCATCGGGTTCGGCCTGGCCGGGAACGACCCGCCAGTCGGTACCCGGGGGAGGCGGCGGGGGCGGCCGCCGGGGCGGGGTGTCGGGAGACCGCCGGGGCGTGGCCAGGGGCGGCAGGGCCACCGCCTCCGACGGGTCCACCGAATCGGGCAGGGGGAACCTGTGGGCCGGCCGGGGCCCGGACGGCGCCGGCGGGACGTCACCGAAACGCAGCTGGTCGTCGGGTCGGCGCCCGGCGGCCTCGCCGGCCTCGAGCGCAGCCTGCGCCTCCTCCGCCTTGATGATCCGCACTCCTTCAGCCGGCTGGCGCCCGGACTTGCCGCCGATGTCATCGCGCTCGCTCACGGCGTCCTCCTCAGACAGCTAGAAGCTCTTCCTCTTTGTGTTGCAGGACCCGGTCGATCTCGGAGACGTACTCCGAGGTGACCCGGTCGAGATCCTTCTCGGCGCGGTCCAGCTCGTCGCTGGAGATCTCGCCGTCCTTCTCGAGAGCTTCGAGATCCTTGCGGGCGGAACGGCGGGTGTTGCGCACGGCCACCCGCCCCTCCTCCGCTTTGTGGTGGGCCACCTTGACCATCTCCCGCCGCCGCTCCTCGGTGAGAGGCGGGAAGGTGAGACGGATGACGGTCCCGTCGTTGTTCGGGTTGATACCGAGGTCGGAGTTCATGATGGCCTTCTCGACGGCCTTCAGCGACCCCTTGTCGTAGGGGGTGATGACCATCAGCTTGGCCTCGGGCACCTGGATGCCGGCCAGCTGCTGGAGGGGAACCTCCGAGCCGTAGTAGTCGACCCGGATCTTCTCGACCAGCGCCGGAGCGGCGCGACCGGTCCGTATCGTCGCCAGCTCGCCACGGGTGTGCTCGACCGCCTTGGCCATCTTGGCCCGGCTGTCCTCCATCACGGCGTCGACGTAGCTCTCCTCCATCAGTGGATCAGCGTACCGATCCGCTCCCCCTGCAGTGTGCGACGCAGGTTCCCCGGCTCCATGATCGAGAACACCCGGATCGGCAGGTTGTTCTCGCGGCACAGGGTGATGGCGGTCAGATCCATGGCCCGGAGCCCCCGGGCGATCACCTCGTCGAAGGAGATCTCGGGCAGCAACTGCGCCGACGGGTTGTTCCTGGGGTCCGAGTCGTACACGCCGTCGGCCCCGCCGTGGGTGCCCTTGAACAGGACATCCGCCTCGATCTCGACGGCCCGGAGGGCGCCGGCGGTGTCGGTGGTGAAGAACGGGTTGCCGGTCCCGGCCGCGAAGACCACCACCCGCCCCTTCTCCAGGTGGCGGATGGCCCGGAGCCGGATGTACGGCTCGGCGATCTGGGACATGCCTATGGCTGTCTGCACCCGGGTGGGCTGGCCCTGGCGCTCGAGGGCGTCCTGCAGGGCCAGAGCGTTGATGACGGTGGCGAGCATGCCCATGTAGTCGGCGCTGGCCCGGTCCATGCCGGTGGCGGACCCGGTGGCACCTCGCCAGATGTTGCCGCCGCCCACCACCACGGCCATCTGGGTGCCCAGTTCGGTACGCACCTGGGCGATCTCCTTGGCGATGCGCTCCACGACCGCACCGTCGATGGTCTCGTCGGCGGCGTCGCTGGCGAAAGCCTCGCCGGACAGCTTCAGCACAACCCTTTTCCAGGGGGGCGAGTCAATCACGGGTCGTCGAGCCTAGTGAGTGCGCCGGGCCGGCATGGACCGCGACGTTGGCGGGGGCGCCCCGGGCCGGCAGCCACGGGGCCGGAAACGGGAGGAACCGGAAGCAGAGGAGCCGGAAAAGGGGGCGGGCGTGCCAACTGTGAGCGGAAATTTCATCTGTGTGTACAGAAAAGCACAGGAAACGCGGCGATCGGGCTCCCGGAAGCCGCCACCTCAGTGGTGGCGCCCCCCCGCCCCGGCCGGCCTCCGAAACACCCAGGGGTTCCACGCGGAGACTCCCGGACCTTCGGGTCCGGGAGTCTCTCGAATCGGCTGCGGCGGCCGGCGGCGGTAGGGGCCACCGGGGCGGGCCGGGCGACGTTCAGGCGCCGATGACCGCCTGGGCGAAGCGCAGCACCTTGGCGCCGCCGAGGAACTGGGTCACGCTCATCTTGTCGTCCTTGGCGTACGGCTGCTCCAGCAGGACCCCGCCGGGGACCCTCTTGAACCAGCCGTTGAGCTTGCCCTCGACGATCTTGGGGACGGCCGCCTCCGGCTTGCCCTCGTTGCGGGTCTGAGCCTCCAGCGTGGCCCGCTCCGACTCCACCTCGGCGGCGGGTACGTCCTCACGGCTCAGCACGCTCGGCTTGCCGAACGCGATGTGGACCGCCAGGTCGTGGGCCAACTCGGGAGTCCCTCCATCCAGCTGGACCAGGATGGCGTTGACGCCGCGACCGTTCTGGACGTGCACGTACGAGTCGAGGACCTGCCCGTCCTCGGCCACGAAACGGACCACCTGGCCGATCCCGATGTTCTCCTTGAGGGTCAGGCGCAGATCGTCCAGGGCGTCCTTGAACCCGTCGACCGCGCCCTCGCCCTCGGCCGCCACGGCGGACACCAGCTTGTCGATGAGGCCGACGAACTGGGGGGACTTGGCCACGAAGTCGGTTTCGGACTTCAGCTCGACCAGGGCCACCGCGTTGCCCTCGCGGGCCACGGCCACGGCCCCCTCGGAGGCCTCCCGATCGGACCGCTCCGCCGCCTTGCCGAGGCCCCGCTCGCGCAGCCAGGCGGTAGCGGCCTGCGGGTCCCCGCCGGTCTCGGTGAGCGCCCGCTTGGCGTCCATCATTCCGGCTCCGGTGGCGTCCCGGAGCGCCTTCACATCCTGGGCGGTGAAATCTGCCATGCCCTGCTTCTACTCCTGTGTCGTGGTGGATTCGGCCGGCTGGTCGCCCGCGGCCGGCTCCGTGGCCGGCTGGTCCCCGGCGGCCGGGGTCTCGTCACCGGTGGCGGCCGCCGTCTGAGCCTGCGCCTTGGCCGCGGCCAGGCGGGCCTCCCGCTCGGCCTGGGCGATGGCGGCCTGCCGGCGGGCCTGCCGCTGCTGCTCGTCGCGCTGGGCCTCCTCCTCGGGGGAGAGGACCCGCGGCGCCTCGGGGGCGGCCACACCCGAACGGGCGGCCCGGCGGGAGGCGATGAACCGGCCCTCTTCGACGGCGTCGGCGATGACCCGGCACATGAGGCTCCCGGCCCGGATGGCGTCGTCGTTGCCGGGGATGACGTAGCTGATGACGTCGGGGTCACAGTTGGTGTCGACCACGGCCACGATGGGCAGGCCCAGCTTGTTGGCCTCGGTGACGGCGATGTGCTCTTTCTTGGTGTCGATGATGAACACCGCATCGGGCAGCCGGCTCATGTTGCGGATGCCACCCAGGTTCCGGTGGAGCTTCTCGAGCTCACGGCTGAGGATGAGGGCTTCCTTCTTCGGCATGGCCTCGAAGTCGCCGGCGGCGCGCATGCGGTCGTACTCCTGCATCTTGCTCACCCGCCCGGCGATGGTGCTGAAGTTGGTGAGCATGCCGCCCAGCCACCGCTCGTTGATGTAGGGCATGCCGCACTGGGCGGCGTAGCGGGCGATGGGATCCTGGGTCTGCTTCTTGGTGCCGACGAAGAGGATGGTGCCGTTGCCGGCGACCAGATCCCGGACGAACGAGTACGCCGTCTCGATGCGCTCCAGCGTCTGCTCTAGATCGATCAGGTAGATGCCGTTGCGCTCGCCGAAGATGAACCTCTTCATCTTGGGGTTCCAGCGCCGGGTCTGATGCCCGAAGTGAACCCCGGCTTCGAGCAACTGCCTCATAGTGACGACAGCCATGGTTGTGACTCCTTCCCATCGGTTGGGGTGAGGCCCGGAGCGCGCGCCCTCCCGGCTGGGAGGGTGACCGTGGGTGCACCGGGGGTTGAGTGAACGGAAACCGGCCGGGACGGAGCCCGGACCGGGGGACAATCCTAGCGCAGCAGAGCCGCTTCGACCCGGCCGGGGGCCGCCGGGCCCCAACGGGATGCCGCCGGGTCCATGGCGGGCGGGGTCAGCGGGGGGCCGCGGTCAGCGGTCGGCCATGATCAGACGGCCGCGCAGCTGCATGACCGCCTTGGTGTGGATCTGGCACACCCGGCTCTCGGTCACCCCGAGGACCTGGCCGATCTGCGCCAGCGTCAGGTTCTCGTAGTAGTACAGGCTGAGCACGATCTTCTCCCGGTCACCGAGGCGGTTGATGGCCCCGGCCAGGATCTGCTTCATCTCCTCGACCTCGAAGGTGGCCATGGGACCGTCGCCCCGGTCGGCCAGGGTGTCTCCCAGGGTCACCGACTCGCCGCGCTCGCCGCCGCCCCCCGAGATCACCTCGTCGAGGCCGACCAGGCCGATGTAGGAGATCTGGCTGAATATCGACTGCAGCTCGTGCTCGGTGATCTGCAGCTCGCTGGCCACCTCGGTGTCGGTGGGGGCCCGCCCGAGTGAGGCCTCCAGGACGGCGTAGGCCCGCTCCACCGACCGGGCCTTGGTCCGCACCGACCGGGGGACCCAGTCGATCGAGCGCAGCTCGTCGATTATGGCCCCCTTGATGCGGGTGATGGCGTAGGTCTCGAACTTGATGTTGCGCCCGGCGTCGAACTTCTCGATGGCGTCGATCAGACCGAACATCCCGTAGCTGACCAGGTCGGACTGCTCGATGCTGTGGGGTAGGCCGGCCGACACGCGCCCGGCGACGAACTTGACCAGTGGCGAGTACCGGACGATGAGCTGGTCCCGGATGCGGCGGTCGCCGCTCTCCTTGTACTCGGACCAGAGCCGGTCGACTTCCTGCTTGACTTCAGCTTCGTCCATTGGATCTGTCCTAACGCCCCCGGTGCCCGCCTACGGTGTGCACCGGGCCGCGCTCGCGGGTGTCGAGGTGTCCCGGTCCAGTCACGGCCATGCAGGGTACTAGCCCGGCGGCCGGACAGGCGCCTTCCGTGGAACTCCCCCGAAAAGGTACGGCGGCGAGCAACCGGGTCCTGAGCAGCGGGATCGGGCCGGCGGGGCCCCTTCATCGGCGCCTCCGCGGCGGGGCCCGGCTCAGGTCCGGGACCACCAGCCGGCCGTCTCGACCACGGCTTCCCGTCCGAGCAGGCTGTGCAGGCAGCGCACCACCGTCGACGCGTCGAACCCGCTGCGGGCCATGATCTGGCCCACGGTGGCCGGCCTGCGCCCGAGAGCGGCCAGCACCCCGGCGTCGGCCGGGTCGGCCGGGGCCGGCCGGCCGGCGGGGCCCCGCTGGTCGATCCCGCCGCGGTGGGTCCGGTGGTCTATCCCGCCTCTGCGGGCCGGCTGGGGGTCCCGGCCCGGGCCCGACGGCGGGACCGCCACCGCGGTGTCCCGGCCCGGGCCCGACGGCGGTGGGAGCGGGCCGACGGCGGCGGCGGGTCCCTCCCCGGGCCCCGGGCGGGTGGCGGGCGGGGGCCCGCCGGGGCGGTCGGGCAGGATCATGCCCATGGCGTCGAGCACATCCCGGGCGCTGCGCACCGGGCCGGGCCCGTCGTAGAGCAGCTGGTTGCTGCCGGCGCTGGCCGGGCTGCGCACCGGTCCCGGCACCACCCGCACGTCCACCCCTCTCTCCAGCGCCGCCTCGGCGGTGATGAGGCTGCCGCCTGCGGCATGCGACTCGACCACCACCACCATGCGGACCAGACCGGCGATGACCCGGTTGCGGGAAGGGAAGCGCCACGCCTGCGCCGGTCGGCCGGGCAGCGTCTCGGAGACGATCACGCCGGCCTCCACGACCCGCCCCCACAGCCCGGCGTGGCTGCGGGGGTACGGGACGTCCACCCCGCTGGCCGCCACCCCGGCCGGGGCTCCGGGGCCGCCGTCGGCTACCGCCTGCAGGCATCCGCGGTGGGCCGCCCCGTCGATGCCCAGAGCCAGCCCGCTCACCACGCAGATGCCGGCGGCGGCCAGATCCCGTCCCAGCTCGAAGGCCACCGACCGGCCGTCGGGGGTGGCGTTGCGGGTCCCGACCAGCGCCACGGCCGGCAGGTCGAGCACCGCCAGCTCGCCCCTCCAGAACAGCACCCCCGGCGGGTGGGGGTCATGGACCAGGGCCGCCGGGTAGTCCGGCTGTCCCCGCCAGGTGACCCGCACGCCCGACCCGGCGAACGGGCGCCACCACGGCACCGGATCGACCCGGGCGGCCACCTCGGCCCACGGCCGGCTGCCGGCCGGCCCGCCCCCCATCCCGGCCCGGCGGCCGGCCCCGGTCGGCCGCTCGATGCGCCCGGCTCGCACCGCGTGCCAGGCCGCTTCGGGGTCGTGCTGGGCCAGGATCCTCACCAGGGTGGCCGGCCCCATCCCGGGCAGGCCGCTCAGGGCGGCGGCGAACGCGGCCGCCCGGCTCACGGTTCCCACTCCCCCGCCCCGCTCCGTCCGGCGCCCACCCCGCCGAGCACCACCGGGGCCCGCAGGGCCAGGGCGCTGTAGACGTCCTGCTCCCGCACCGGGCCCGGCCAGCCGGCCAGATCGGCGATCGTGCGGGCCACTCTCCGGATCCGGTGCAGGCCCCGGGCGGACAGCCATCCCTGGCGCATCCTGGTCTCCAGGAGCCGGGTGGCGGCCCGCTCGAGCGGGGCCAGCTCATCGAGCCTGCGGGCCGGGATGTCGCTGTTGGCCGCCACCCCCCGCCGCCGGGCGCACCTCCGGGCGGCCTCCACCCGGCCGGCCACCACCGCCGTCGACTCCCCCGTCGACCCGCCGCCGGCGCCGGCCGGGTCGCCCCCGACCAGCTCCGAGACGTCGGGGCGGTCGACATGGATTCGGATGTCGAAGCGGTCGAGCAGCGGTCCCGACACCCTGGCCCCGTAGCGGCTTCTGGCCGCCTCCCGGCACCGGCAGGAACCGGGGCCGCCCTCGCTGCCGCACGGGCAGGGATTCATGGCTGCCACCAGCAGCACCCGGGCCGGGAAGGTGACGCTGGCCCGGGCCCGGCACACCAGGACCTGTCCCTCCTCGAGCGGCTGGCGGAGCACGTCGAGCACGTCGGCCGGGAACTCCCCCAGCTCGTCGAGGAAGAGCACCCCCCGGTGGGCGCAGCTGAGCTCGCCGGGTCGCATCTGGACGCCGCCACCGCCGACCAGGGAGACCGGCGAGGCGCTGTGGTGGGGCGCCCGGAACGGGGGCCGCCGGGACAGCACCCCGGCCGGGACGGGCAGCCCGGCGGCGGAGTGGATGCGGGCCACCTCCACCGCCTCCGCCGCCGTCAGGTCCGGGAGCAGGCCCACCAGCCGCTCGGCCAGCATGGTCTTGCCCGCCCCCGGGGGGCCGACCATCAGGAGGTGGTGCCCACCGGCCGCCGCCACCTCGACGGCCAGCCGGCCGAGCGGCTGGCCCCGGACGTCGGCCAGGTCGGGTCGGGCCGGATCGGCCGGCGGGGGCGCCAGCCGGGGCGGGTCGTCCCATGGGCGGGCGCCGATCAGCGCCTGCACCACCGTCCCGAGGGTCGCCGCGCAGCGTGCCCGGGTCCCGCCGAGGAGGCCGACCTCGGCAGCGCACGGCGGAGGCAGCACGACCTCGGGTCGGCGCAGGGAGTCCACCAATGGGAGCACACCGGGTACCCGCCGCAGCGAGCCGTCCAGCCCGAGCTCGCCGATGAACGCCCGTCCCGAGCAGGCCGGGGCCGGCAGCTGACCGTCGGCGGCGAGCAGGGCGATGGCGATCGGCAGGTCCAGGCCCGACCCTCCCTTGCGGACGCTCGTCGGGGCCAGGTTGACCGTCACCCGCTTCTGCGGCCACTTGAGCCCGCTGGACAGGATGGCGGCCCGCACCCGGTCACGGGATTCCCGGCACGACGCGTCGGGCAGGCCGACGATCGTGAACGACGGCAGGCCCGTCGACACGTGCACCTCCACCGAGATGGGTTGACCCTGCACTCCCACGAGAGTGGCCGAATGAACCATCGCCAGCACCGCAAACTCCCAGTCCCTCGATCAGTCCTCGAAGGAGCCGGTCGCCGGCTGCCGAGCGCTTCGGTGCCAGGGTAGAAGGGGGGTGTGACGGGCACCGATGGTGCGTGACCCCCGGCCGGGCGGCACGCCGGCCCCCCGATCCGCGAGACTCCCCGCATGCAGAGCGGTGCATCCCTCCTGGAGTTCCGGCCGGCCGGACCGGCCGACGTGGACGAGATCGTGGCCATCGTCGAGTCGGCCTACCGGGGCGACGCCAGCCGGGCCGGTTGGACCACGGAAGCCGATCTGCTCGACGGTCAGCGCACGGACTACGACCAGGTCAGAGCCCTGATCGGGCGTCCCGGGTCCATCGTGGTTGTGGCCCGCGACGGCGGCCGGGCGGTGGGCACCTGCCACCTCGAGCGCCGGGACGCCGACACGGCGTATTTCGGGATGTTCGCGGTGAGCCCCGACCGCCAGGGCGCCGGCACCGGGCGGGCCCTCCTCGACGAGGCGTGCCGGGTGGCGTCGTCGTGGGGGTGCACCCGCCTGCGGATGACGGTGATCCGCCAGCGAACCGACCTGATCGCCTGGTACGAACGGCTGGGATTCCGGCCGACCGGGGAGACCGAACCGTTCCCCTACGGCGATGAGCGGTTCGGGCGGCCCCGCCGCGACGACCTCGAGTTCGTGGTCCTGGCCGGGCCCACCGGCCGGACCCGGGACGGCGGGTGAGCGGGCCCCGGGCGGGCAGCCGCCTCACCGTCCACCTGCTGCGGATCACGCTCCTCGACGTGAGCCCACCGGTGTGGCGCCTGGTCAGGGTGCCCAGCGCCGTCACCCTGGCCGTACTGCACGCCATCGTCCAGGTGTCCATGGGCTGGGAGGACCGCCACCTGCACGAGTGGAGGGTCGGCGACGCCGTGTACTCCGGCGACGAGGAGGACTGGGGCGAGGGAGCCGGCGACGAGAGCGCCGTGCTGCTCGGCGACCTGGCCCCCGCCGACTCCGTCCTGCGCTACGACTACGACTTCGGCGACGGCTGGGAGCACCTGGTCGAGGTGGTCTCGGTGGAGCCCTACGACGGGACGGTCCCCCCGGTGTCCGTCATCGACGGGGCCCGGGCCGCCCCTCCCGAGGACTGCGGCGGCCCGGCCGGCTACGAGCACCTGCTCGACGCCCTGGCCGACCCCGACGACCCCGAGCACGAGGAGCTGACGGAGCTGATCGGCGACCGGGTGGACCCGGACTATTTCGACCGGGCCGCCGTCAACCGCCGGCTGGAGTCGTTCTGGAAGCCCCCGGCCTGAACGCCTGACCGCCTGAACGCCTGACCGCCGGTGCCGGGCGGGCCGCTCTCAGCCGGCTGACAGGGCCTGATCCAGGTCGGCCCAGAGGTCCTCCACGTCCTCGATGCCCACCGACATCCGGAGCAGGCCGGGAGGCAGGCCGTCCTCTCCCTCCCACCGGCCCCGCCTCTCGATGAGCGTCTCCACCCCGCCCAGGCTGGTCGCCACGGTCAGCAGCCCGAGCCGGGCGACGGCCGCCTCGGCCGCCTCGGCGCCGCCCCGCACGTCGAACGCGACCATGGCCCCGAAACCGCGCATCTGCCGGGCGGCCAGGTCGTGGCCGGGATGTCCGGCCAGGCCGGGGTAACGGACCGTCTCCACCGCCGGGTGGCCGGCCAGGCGGGCGGCCAGCTCGGCGGCGTTGGCGCCGGCCCGCTCGGCCCGCAGCGCCAGCGTCCTCACCCCCCGCAGGACCAGCCACGCCTCCCACGGACCGGGGATGGCCCCGTGCAGTGAACGCCTCCGGGCCACGGCGCCCGCCACGTCCTCCCGACCCGTGACCACCGCGCCCATGACCACATCGGAATGGCCGGACAGGATCTTGGTGGCGCTGTGCACCACGGCGTCGGCGCCCAGATCCAGCGGCCGTTGCAGCAGCGGGGAGGCGAAGGTGTTGTCGACCACCACGTCCATGCCCAGGGCGTGCGCCCCCTCGCAGAGGGCGGCTATGTCGGCCACCGCCAGCAGCGGGTTGGTGGGCGACTCCAGCCAGAGCAGCCCCCCGGCCCCGAAGCCGGCTGCGGATCCCGAGGGCCGGCCGGGCGTCTCGCACATCTCCTGGCACACCCGCAGCGTCGCCCCGGTGTCGGAGACGTCCACGGTGCGGAACCGCAGCCTCCCCCGCGACGCCACGTCGGCCAGAAACCGGCGGGTCCCGTTGTAGGCGTCACCCGGCACCACCACCCGACCGGGGATGGGCAGGGTCTCAATGACCGCCGAGATGGCGGCCAGACCGGACGCGAAGGCCAGCGCCCGGCCCCCTTCCAGGGCGCCGAGCACCTCCTCGAGGGCGGACCAGGTGGGGTTGCCGTCCCGGCCGTAGCCCGGGTCGCCCCCCTGGTGGAAGGTGGAGCTCAGCACCACCGGAGGGTTGACCGGGGCGCCCGGCCGGGCGGGCGGCCGCCCCCCGTGCACCACCTCGGTCGCTGCGGACCACGACTCGCTCAGAATGCCTCCTCCAGCACGTCGACCCGGCCGCCGATCACCGAGACCACGTCGAAGCGGATGTCCAGGGCCGCCGGGGGGAGCGACGCCCGGCGGCTGCGCAGCCACTCGGCGGCCAGCTTGCGGAGCCGGGACTGCTTGGCCGCGGTGACCGCCTCGAACGGCTCGCCGAACGACCGACCGGATCGGGTCTTCACCTCGCTGAACACCAGCGTCCCGCCGCGGCGGGCCACCAGGTCGATCTCCCCGGCCCGCCCCCGCCAGTTCCGGTCGACCACCTCGTAGCCGTGCTCCTCGTACCACGCTGCGGCCCGGTCCTCCCCGGACGTGCCGAGCGCCCGGCGGCGGTCGCCGCCGACCGGCGGTACGGTCAGTACGACTCCTTCTCCGGAAGCTCCTCGATGTTGACGTCCTTGAACGTCACGACCCGGACGGAACTGACGAACCGGGCCGGCCGGTACATGTCCCAGACCCAGGCGTCGCCCAGCTTGATCTCGAAGAAGGTGCGGTCCCCTTCGCCCTTGGCCTCCATGTGCACGTCGTTGGCGAGATAGAACCGCCGTTCGGTCTCGACCACGTACCTGAACATGGACAGGACGGCCCGGTACTCCTGGTAGAGCTGCAGTTCGATCTCGGTCTCGTACCGCTCCAGGTCCTCTGCGCTCATCGGTACGTCCCAAGCTCGGTCACACGTCCCATGGTAGGCCCCCGCCGCCTCGAAAGGCGCGAGACCCGGTCGAGCGGGGAACGGTCCGGGGCGGCCCGGCCGGTCACCTGACGGTGCGCTTCTCCTTGATCTTGGCCGCCTTGCCGGTGCGGTCCCGCAGGTAGTACAGCTTGGCCCGGCGGACGTCGCCGCGGGTGACCACCTCGATCTTGGCGATGACGGGCGAGTGCACCGGGAAGGTCCGCTCCACCCCCACGCCGAAGCTCATCTTGCGCACGGTGAAGGTCTCCTGCAGACCGGATCCCTGGCGGCGGATGACGGCGCCCTGGAAGATCTGGACCCGCTCGCGGTTACCCTCGACCACCCGCACGTGCACCTTGAGGGTATCGCCGGGGGCGAAGGCGGGCACGTCGTCGCGCAGGCTGTCGCGGTCTACCAGATCGGTCGGTTTCATGTCGGAGGCTCCTGCAGGAATCGGCCAAGGGGCGCCAGAACGTGTAGGCGGCGCGAGGCGGGACGGTTCAGGATAGTCCGTCCGGGGCGGCTGCAAAACTCGGCCGCCGGGAACGGCCGCCGCCCGCTACCGTCCGCCACGTCAGGCGTCTTGGACGGGGTTCCCCGGGTCCAGGCCGAACTCGGCCAGCAGGCGCCGGTCGGTCTCGGCCAGGCCGCCGCGGCCGGCGACCAGGTCGGGCCGGCGGCCGATGGTGCGGGCCAGCGCCTGGGCCCGCCGCCAGCGCTCCACCCGGCCATGGTCGCCGCTGCGCAGCACCTCGGGCACATCCCATCCCCGGAAGGTGGCCGGCCGGGTGTACTGCGGGTACTCGAGCAGGCCGGCCGAGAAGCTCTCGTCGCCGGCGGAGGCGGCGTTGCCCATCACCCCCGGGACCAGCCGGGCCACCGCCTCGACCACGACCAGCGCCGCCACCTCCCCACCGGCCAGCACGAAGTCGCCGATGGAAAGCTCGCCGTCCACCAGGTGGTCGGCCACCCGCTGGTCCACTCCTTCGTAGCGGCCGCACAGCAGCGAGAAGCCGTCCGAGGCGGCCAGCTCCCCGGCCCACGCCTGGTCGAATCGCCGGCCGCCCGGTCCGAGCAGCAGCAGGGGCCGGGGCGGGGCGGCCGCCTCCACCACGTTGAACACCGGTTCGGGCATCAGCACCATGCCCGCTCCCCCGCCGAAGGGGGCGTCGTCCACCGACCGGTGGGGGTCGGTGGTGCCCGACCGCAGGTCGTGCACCCGGATGTCGAGCAGGCCCTCCCGGCCGGCCCGGCCGATCAGGCTGGCCCGCGTCCAGGGGGCGACCAGGTCGGGGAAGATGGTGAACAGGTCGATCCGCAAGTCCGCTCAGCCGCCGATCACAGGTCGAGCAGACCCGGGGGGCCGTCGACCACCAGGCGGCCGGACTCCGACGACACGAACGTCAGAGGCACCACCCGGCCGTCGTCGAGGACCAGCAGGTCGCTGGCCGGGTTGGCCTCCACCGCCTCGACCCGGCCCACCCGGGCCCCCGACGCGTCGAACAGGTCGGCCCCGATCATCTGGTGCACCCACAACGACCCCTCCTCCAGCGGCGGCGGGGGGGCGCTGAGCACGGCGTCGCGCAGGGCCTCGGCGTCCTGGCGCCCCGATACACCGGAGAACGTCACCAACCACCGGTCCCGGCCGCCCACCGCAGGCAACGGCGACGCGGCCTGCACCTCCAGGACCCGGTCTCCGCAGGTCAGCGACGACCCGGCGGCCATCCGCTCGGCCCGGTTGGTCCACAACTCCACCACGACCAGGCCCTTGAGGCCGTGGGGCTTGACCACCCGCCCGACGTCGAGCACCTGGAAGGGGATCTAGTCGACGATGTCGACGAAGACGTCCACGCCGTCGCGGGCCCCGGCCGCCCGCACCACGCTGCGGATGGACTGCGCCACCCGGCCCCGGCGGCCGATCACCTTGCCCATGTCGTCGGGGGCCACGTGCAGGGACAGCTTGATGCCCTGGCGCGACTCGCTCGTCTCGATCCGCACCGCGGCCGGGTCGTCGACCAGGCGCGACGCCAGGAACGACAGCACGGCCTTGGCCCGGCCCCCCTCGACGCCGTCCTCGTCGCCCCAGTCGTCGACCCCGCCGTCGAGGTCCTCGGCCGAGTCGCTCAACGAGGAGTCGGTCACGACGGAGCGCCCGGCTCGGCGGCGGCGGCGGCGGCCTTCAGCAGGCGGGCCACGGTCTCGGTGGGCTGGGCGCCGTTGCGCAGCCAGTGGTCCACCTTGTCGGTGTCGATGACGATCCGGCTGGGTTCGGCCCGGGGCTCGTAGGTGCCCAGGATCTCGATGAAACGGCCGTCACGCGGCGAGCGGCTGTCGGCGGCCACCACGCGGTAGACCGGCTGCTTCTTCTTTCCCATCCGCATGAGGCGGAGTTTCACGGCCATGTTGGTGTCAGCTCTTCCGTTTCTGTAGGTGCAGGCGCCTCAGCGGCGCTTCTTCTTCTTGGGGTTGACGCGCTTGCCGCCGGAGGTGGCCCGTCGGGCGGCCCGGCCGGCGAGGCCCGGCATGGCCGCCATCTGGCGCATGTAGGACTGCATTTGCTTGAAGCGGTCCAACAGGCTATTGACTTCGGTGACCGATGTGCCACTCCCCCTGGCGATCCGGGACCGGCGGGACCCGTTGATGATCGAGGGGTTGCGGCGTTCCTCGGGGGTCATCGAGTGGATTATGGCCTCGATGGGGCCCATCAGACCGTCGTCGATCTCGGCGTTGCGCAGCTCCTTGGGCAGGCCCGGGATCATGCCGACCAGCCCCGACAGCGGGCCCATCTTCTTGACCTGCTGCATCTGCTCCAGGAAGTCCTCGAGGCTGAACTGACCCTGCTGCAGCCGGGACATGGTCTGCTCGGCCTGCTGGCGGTCGACAGTGGCCTCGGCCTTCTCGATGAGGGTCAGCACGTCGCCCATGCCCAGGATCCGGTCCGCCATGCGGTCCGGGTGGAACTGCTCGAAATCGCCGAGCTTCTCCCCGGTGGAGGAGAAGACGATGGGCCGGCCGACGACCTCCTTGACCGACAGGGCGGCACCCCCGCGGGCGTCGCCGTCGACCTTGGTGAGGATGACGCCGTCCAGCTCCAGGGTGCGGTGGAACGCCTCGGCGGTGGCCACCGCGTCCTGGCCGATCATGGCGTCGATGACGAGGAACGTGTAGTGCGGGCCGGTGGCCTCGGAGATGCGCCGGACCTCGTCCATCAACTCCTCGTCGATGGCCAGGCGGCCGGCGGTGTCGACGATGAGCACGTCGCGGCCCAGCCGGACGGCCTCCTCCAGGCCCTTCTTGGCCACGGTCACCGGGTCGGACGGCTCGCTGAAGACCGGCACGCCGACCTGCTCGCCCAGCACCCGCAGCTGCTCCACCGCGGCGGGCCGCTGCAGGTCGGCCCCGACCAGCAGCGGGTTGCGGCCCTGGTTGCGCTTGTACCAGCCGGCCAGCTTGGCGGCCGTGGTGGTCTTGCCGGAGCCCTGCAGGCCGGCGAGGAGGATGACGGTGGGCGGCCGGGGGGCGTAGGTGAGGCGCAGGGTCTCCCCGCCGAGGATGTTCCTCAGCTCGTCGTGGACGACCTTGACCACCTGCTGGCTGGGGCTGAGGCTCTGGGACAGCTCGATGCCCACCAGCTGCTCGCGCACCCGGGTGACGAAGTCCCGGACGACCCGCAGGTGGACGTCGGCCTGCAGCAGGGCCAGGCGGATCTCCCGCAGGGCCTCGTCGACATCGGCCTCGCTCAGCCGGCCGCGACCGCGCAGGCGGGAGAAGACTGCGTCGAAGCGGTCGGTCAGGGACTCGAACATGAGATGTACCAGCGTAGACCAGGATGAAAAAGGACCGGCCCCACCCCTCCCGATACGGTAGAAACGAGCAGGTGGACCCGTCCGAAGCACTCATCCGGGCCCGGGACCTGAGCAAGGAGTTCGGCTCGTTCCGGGCGGTGGACGCCGTCAGCTTCGAGGTGCGCCGCGGTGAGGCGTTCGGGTTCCTCGGCCCGAACGGGGCGGGCAAGAGCTCCACCATGCGGATGGTGGCCTGCGTGTCGCCCCGCACCGGCGGGGAGCTGACCATCCTGGGGCTCGACCCGGAGCACGACGGGCCCCGTATCCGGGCCCGGCTGGGGGTGATCCCCCAGGAGGACAACCTGGACCCGGAGCTGACCGTCAGGGAGAACCTGTACGTGTACGGCCGGTACTTCGACATCCCCAAGCGGGACCTGGGCGAGCGGATCGACTCGCTGCTCGAGTTCGCCCAGCTGACCGAGCGGGCCGGGGACCGGGTGGAGCCGCTGTCGGGGGGCATGAAGCGCCGCCTGACCATCGCCCGGTCGCTGGTCAACGAGCCCGAGGTGCTCCTGCTCGACGAGCCCACCACCGGCCTGGACCCGCAGGCCCGTCACGTGCTGTGGGACCGGTTGTACCGGCTCAAGGCCCAGGGGGTCACGCTGGTGCTGACCACCCACTACATGGACGAGGCCGAGCAGCTGTGCGACCGGTTGGTGGTGATGGACGGCGGCCGGATCGTGGCCGAGGGGTCGCCCCGCGAGCTGATCGACCGGCACTCCACCAGGGAGGTGGTGGAGCTGCGCTTCCCGCCCGGCGAGACCGATCGGATGGCCGACAAGGTGGCCGACCTGGGGGCCCGGCTGGAGGTGCTGCCGGACCGCCTGCTGCTCTACACCGACGACGGCGACACGGCGGTGGAGGCGGTCGGCGCCCGCCGGCTGGACCCGCTCAGCATCCTGGCCCGGCGCTCCACCCTCGAAGACGTGTTCCTCAGCCTCACCGGCCGGCAGTTGCTGGACTAGGAGGAGGGAAAAAGATGGCCACCGTGCCGGCTGTCCGGGTCGCCTCCTACTTCGGCCGGGCGTACGCCCGTACCTGGCGGGCGTCGATCATGACCACCTTCGTCAACCCGCTCCTCTACCTGCTGGCCATGGGGGTGGGGCTGGGGTCCTTCATCAACCGCAGCGGCCACACCGGGGCGCTCGGGCATCTGAGCTACCTGCACTTCGTGGCCCCGGCCCTGGCCGCCGCGGCCGGGGCCACCACCGCCGCCAGCGAGTCGATGTTCCCGGTGATGGGCGCCATCAAGTGGCAGCGCACCTACTACGCCATGCTGGCCACACCGCTGCGGGTGGTGGACGTCCTGGCCGGCCACCTGCTGTGGATCGGGGCCCGGGTGACCATGGCGGTCGGCTCCTACCTGGTGGTGATGGCCTGCTTCGGGGCCACCCCGTCGGTCGAGTCGGTGGCCATCCTGCCGGTCGGCGTCCTGACCGGCATGGCATTTGCGACCCCTCTCGCGGCGTTCGCCGCCACCCAGGACAGCGACGGGTCGTTCAGTCTGGTGTTCCGCCTGGGCATCGTGCCGCTGTTCCTTTTTTCCGGAGTGTTCTTCCCGTTGAGCCAGTTGCCGGAGGGACTGCGGATCCTGGCCTACGTCACCCCGCTGTGGCACGGGGTGGCGCTGTGCCGGGCCCTGGCCGGGGGGCAGGCCACCGCCGCCGGGGTGCTGGGACACGGGGCGTACCTGCTGGCGGTGGCCGCCGCCGGGGCCGTGGTAGCCCGGCTCACGTACCGGCGGAGGCTGCTGGTATGACCCTCGCCGCCCGCCGGATGGTCGAGCGCAATGCCCGGGTGGCCCGGCGGTCCTGGTACGTGCTGGCGTCCGGCCTGGCCGAGCCGGTCTTCTACCTGCTGTCGATCGGCATCGGCATCGGCAAGCTGGTCGGCGGCATCCGGGGCCCGGGCGGTCACGTCTACAGCTACGCCGTCTACGTGGCCCCGGCCCTGCTGGCCGCCTCGGCCATGAACGGGGCGGTGTACGAGAGCACCTTCAACGTGTTCTTCAAGTTGAAGTACGCCAAGGTCTACGACGCCGTCCTGGCCACCCCCATGCAGGCGGTGGACGTGGCCCGCGGCGAGATCGCCACCGCCCTCACCCGGGGGGCCATCTACTCCCTGGTGTTCGTGGTGATGATGGCCGGCCTGGGCGACGTGGCGTCGGGATGGGCCGTCCTGGCCCTGCCGGCCGCCGTCCTCATCGGCTTCGCCTTCGCCGCCACCGGCATGGCCGCCACCACCTACATGCGGGGCTGGACCGACTTCGACCTGATCCAGCTGGTGCTGCTGCCGCTGTTCCTGTTCTCGACCACCTTCTACCCGTTGTCGACATACCCGAGGTGGTTGCAGGTCGTGGTGGAGTGCACCCCCCTCTACCACGGGGTGGTGCTGGAGCGGTCCCTCACCCTGGGCGTGGTGGGCTGGCCGGTTCTGGGCCATGCCCTGTACCTGGCGGTGATGGGGCTGGTGGGGGTGGCGGTGGCCGGCCGGCGCATCCGCCAGCTGCTCCTGAGCTGAGCCCGCTACTCGCCGGAGAAGATGGCGTCGACGAACTCGGCGGCGTCGAAGTCCACCAGGTCGGCGGCGCCCTCACCCAGACCCACCAGCTTGATCGGGATGCCCAGCTCGGAGCGGATGGCCACCACGATGCCGCCCTTGGCGGTGCCGTCCAGCTTGGTGAGCACCACCCCGGTTACGCCGACCGCGTCAGCGAACTGCCGGGCCTGGATCAACCCGTTCTGGCCGGTGGTGGCGTCCACCACCAGCAGCACCTCGGTGACCACCCCGGGCGGCCGCTCGGCCACCCGGCGGACCTTCTTGAGCTCCTCCATGAGGTTGGTCTTGGTGTGGAGCCGCCCGGCGGTGTCGGCCAGCACCAGGTCCGCCCCCCGGGCCGCGGCGTGCTGCACGGCGTCGAAGACCACCGCCCCGGGGTCGCCGCCCTCGTTGCCCCGGATGACGGCGGCACCCACCCGCTGCGACCACATCTCCAGCTGGTCGGCGGCGGCGGCCCGGAACGTGTCGCCGGCGGCCATGACCACCCTGTGGCCGGCCTGGGCCTGGCGCAGGCCGAGCTTGCCGATGGTGGTGGTCTTGCCCACCCCGTTGACCCCCACGAACAGCCAGACGGTGGTCCCCTCCGGCGCCATCCGCAGTTCCCGGTCCCCCTGCAGCACCTCGACCAGCTCCGCTTTGAGCACCTCGATCAGCTGGTCGGCGGTGTCGATCCCCTCTTTCTTGACCCGGCTGCGCAGATCGTCGAGCAGGCCGGCCGCCACCGTGGCCCCCACGTCGGCCAGGATCAGGGCCTCCTCGAGCTCCTCCCAGGTCGTCTCGTCGATGCGGCCCCGGGACCGCACGGAGGTGAGGTAGCCGCCGAACAGCGACCGGGCCCGGCCCAGGCGGTCCCGGAACCGGGGGGGCGCCTCCACCAGGGCCGGGGGGGCCTCCTCGACGACCGGCGCCGGCTCCTCGACCACGACGGTGCCGGGTGGGGCCTCCGCTTCGGGGAGGCGGACCTCCGGCCTGGGAGGCTGCTTGGGGCGGGCCTCCGGGGGGCGGACCGGCGGGGCCGGCGGCAGGCGGCGGCGGGACCGGGTGGAGACGTACAGACCGGCCGATCCGATGAGTACTACGGCCACCACGATCAGGACGATGATCAGGGTCAGCATGGCCGTTCGAGCCTACCGGCGCCCGGCGCCCCGGCCGGTCAGGCGTCGGCGGTGGCTTCGGCCCGGGCCGATACCCGCTCGCTGACCACCCGGGACGACCCGCCCGGCGCCATGGTCACGCCGTAGAGGCAGTCGGCCGCCTCCATGGTGCGCTTCTGGTGGCTCACGATCAGAAGCTGGGCCTCGTCCCGGAACTCGGCGATCAGGCCGAGGAACCGGTGCAGGTTGACGTCGTCGAGGGCCGCCTCCACCTCGTCCATCATGTAGAACGGCGACGGCCGGGACCGGAACACGGCGAACAGGAACGCCATCGCCACCAGGCTGCGCTCGCCGCCCGACAGCAGCGACAGCCGGCGCAGGTTCTTGCCCGACGGCCGGGCCTCCACCTCGATGCCGGTCTCGAGCAGGTGTTCCGGGTCGGTGAGCTTGAGCCGGCCCTCACCGCCGGGGAACAGGGTGGCGAACAGCTTGACGAAGTTCTCCGCCACGTCGGCGTAGGCGGCCCCGAACACCTCGGTGATCTCGGCGTCGATGGCCTTGATCACCTTGGTCAGCTCCCGCCGGGCGGCCCGCACGTCCTCCAGCTGGGCGTCGAGGAACTGGTGCCGCTCGACCAGTGCGTTGTACTCCTCGAGCGCCAGCGGGTTGATGGGGCCCATGAGCCGCAGCTCCCGCTCCAGCTCGGTCCGGCGGCTGGTCGCGCTGGTGCCGGCCGGCAGCGGCGGGCACTCCGCCCCCCTGACCGACTCCGGCTCGCTGTCCAGGTCCCGGCGGATGGCCTCGGTGATGTTCTCCAGCCGCACCCGGGCCTCGGCCTCGTCCAGGTCCACCCGGTTGAGCCGCTCCCGAACCTCGCTCAGCTGGCGCTCCGCCGCCGACCTCTCCCGGCGGAGCTGTTCCAGCCGGCTGCTGCGGGCCCGCTGTTCCTCCGACTCCGCCCGGCGGGCCTCCCGCAGCCGGGTCAGGGTGGCGCCGAGGGCCGACTCCCGGGATCGCACCAGGGCGGTCAGGGCGTCGGTGACGCCGGCCGCGGTGGCCGCCGCCTGCCGGCGGACGGCGGCTTCGTCGCGTTCGGCCACGTTGCGGCGCAGCCGCTCCTCAACCTCCTTGAGGCGGCGGGCGGTGAGCGCCCGGCGCTCCTCCAGGCCGGCCGCCCGGACCTCCAGGTCCTTGCGCGTGGCCGCCACCGCCGCCGCCCGTTCGGACAGGCGGTAACGGGCGGCCCGCTCGGCGGCGGCCTTCTCCGCCTCGGCGTCGGCCAGGCGCTGCAGCTCGGGGAGGAGGGCTTCCAGCTCCGCCACACGGGCCGCCTCCCGGTCGATGCGCTCGGCGATGTCCTGGCGCTGAGCCCTCGCCGCCTCCAGCTCGTTGGTCCGCTCGGCGCGCTCGGAGTCGACCCGGGCCAGCGCGTCGGCGGCGGCCCGGGCCCGGGACGTGTTGGCCTCCACCGCCCTGGTCGCCGCCGCCCGGGCGGTGCGGGCCTGCTCGTGGGCCTGGCGGGCGTCCCGCAGGTCGACGGCGGCCCGCTCGGCGGCGCCGGCCGCGGCGGCAGCCCGCTCCCGGGCCTCTTCCAGGGCGGCTCCGGTGGCCCCCGGCCCGGCCGCCCCGGTGCGCCACAATCCGCCGGAGAAACGGTCCCCGTCGGGGGTGACCACCACCAGCCGGGGCTGGGCCAGGGCCAGATCGAGGGCCGCCTCCCACCCGGCCTCCACCACCACCGCCGGGCCGAGCAGGTCGTCCAGCAGGTGGTCCACGCCGGGCAGGCGGCCCCGGACCCGGCCCCTCAGCCGGGTGGCCCCGTCCGGCAGGTCGGCGGCCGGCGCCGACCCCCCCGGGCCCCGGGGTGCGCCGTCGGGGCGGGGCGCCGCTCCGGGCAGTGCCACCACCGCTCCCGCCGCCTGGGTGCGGCGCAGCTCGTCCAGTCCCCGGCGGGCGGAGTCCACCCCGTCGAGCACCACGGCAGCCAGGATCTCGCCGGCGGCCGCCTCGAACGCGGCAGCGAAGCCGTCCTCCACCTCCACCAGATCCAGCAGGGTGCCGACCACCCCGCCGGCGGCGGCCAGCCGTTCGGCTCCGGCCCGGGCCCGGGCCTGGTCGAGGGCCTGGGCCAGCGCCTCCTCCCGGGCGGCCCAGCGGTGGTGCTCGGCGTCCGCCTGGCGGCGCCGGTCCTCGGCCTCCGCCCGGGCGGTGTCGGCCTGCTCCTCGGCCCGGCGGGCGGCGGTCGCCTCTTCGGCCAGCGCGCCGGCCTGCCCTCCGGTCTCGTCGACCACCTGGGCCAGCCGGGCCCGCTCCGACGCCAGCTTGGACACCCTCTCCTCGAGCGAGGCCAGCCTGCCGTCGAGGCGGCGCAGCTCGGCCCCGCTGCGGTCCGACGCCGACCTGAGGGCGGTCAGCTCGCCCCGCACCTCGGCCGCCGGGTCGGTCGGCCGGGACGGGGCCGACCCCCACTGCGACTCGAACGCCTCCGTCTCGGCGGCCAGCACCCGTTCCGCCTCGGTCAGCTCGTCGGCTTCGGGGAGCAGGCGCTCGGCCTCGTGCTCGGTCCCGGCCAGCCGTTCCGCCAGGCTGGCCGCCTCGGCTTCGAGGCTGGAGATCACGCTCTGGTCCACGGTGGCGTTGAGGGCCCTCTCGATGGACCGGCGCCGCTCGGCCAGCACCGCCGCCAGGCCGTTGGCCCGGGCCCTCAGACCCTCGGCCCGCGACACCACGTCGGCCAGGTCGGGACCGGGCCCGGACATGGCCTCCTCCATCCGGGTCTCGGCTTCGAGAACCTCGGCGTCCAGCCGGGCCAGGGTGCGGCGCACCTGCTCCTCGGCGGCGGCCAGGTCCCGCCGGTCCCGGCCGGCCCCGGCCAGCCGGCCCTCCACCGCGGTCAGGTCCCGGCCGTGCAGGTGGCGGCGCACGGCGGCCAGCTCGGCCACCAGGTCGTCGTGCCGGCGGGCGGCGTCCGCCTGCTTCTCCAGGGGTCGCAGCTGGCGGCGGACCTCACGCAGCAGGTCCTGCAGCCGGACCAGGCTGGCCTCGGTGGACTCCAGGCGCCGCTCGGCCTTCTCCTTGCGGCGCCGGTACTTGAGGATGCCGGCCGCCTCCTCGATGACCAGCCGGCGCTCCTCCGGGCGGGCGTTGAGAATGCCGTCCAGGTTGCCCTGGGACACGATCACGTGCTGCTGGCGGCCGATACCGGTGTCCGACAGGAGCTCCTGGATGTCGAGCAGCCGGCAGGGCACCCGGTTGATGGCGTACTCGGAGTCACCGTTGCGGAACAGCGTCCGGGTGATGGTGACCTCGGAGAAGTCGATGGGAAGCAGCCCGGCGCTGTTGTCGATGGTCAACGACACCTCGGCCCGCCCCAGCGCCGGCCGCTTGGGCGTGCCGGCGAAGATGACGTCCTCCATCTTGGCCGACCGCACGGTGCGGGCGCCCTGGGCCCCCAGCACCCACGCCACGGCGTCGACCACATTGGACTTGCCGCTCCCGTTCGGCCCGACCACGACGGTGACCCCCGGCTCCAACTCCAGAGTGGTCGTGTCTGCGAAGGACTTGAACCCCTTGATGGTCAGCGACTTCAGAAACACGGCAGACCGAAACTACAACGCCCGGGGCGGGAGCCGAACACGCGTGGCGGCAGACCGCGCCGATCCGGAACGGCCCGAGGGGTCATGAGAACCGCTGCGGTCCCTGGCAGGGACGGCCGCCGTGTCCCCGCGGGATTCGTTCGGCCACAGCCTCGCCCGGCGCCCACCCGTACACGCTGCCTGTTCCGTTTGGCGAATTGGTGGACCCCCGGCGGGGGCGGTGCTAGCGCTGGCACCCGGGGCAGAAGAAGTTGCTGCGGCCGCCGGCCTTCACCCGGGCTATGGGAGTGGCGCAGCGGGGGCAGGCGGCCCCCTCCCGGGCGTAGACCCGGTGCAACCGCTGGAAGTCCCCCACCCGCCCGTAGAGGTCCCGGTACTGCTCGTCGGCCAGGGACGAGCCCCGGTGCTCGATGGCCCGGTTCAGGGTGGCGGTCATGGCCCGGAACAGGCGGCGGACCTCGCCGCCGGTCAGGGAGCCGGCCGGCCGGTCGAAGCGCAGACCGGCCTCGAAGAGGATCTCGTCGGCGTACATGTTGCCGATACCCGCCACCCGGGTCTGGTCCATGAGCAGCGGTTTCAGCCGGGTACCGCGGCCGGCGAGCAGCCCGGCGAAGCGGGCCTCGGTGCCGGGCCCGCCGAGGGGGTCGATCCCCAGGTGGGCCAGCTCGTCCAGCTCCATGTCCACCCCGGCCGGGCCGGCCACGAACACCTCGCCGAAGGTGCGGGGATCGACGAAGCGCAGCTCCACTCCCCCCTCGAAGCCGAACACCACGTGGGTGTGGCGGACCTGCGCCTGGCCGGCCTGCGCCCGCAGCAGCTGGCCGCTCATGCCCAGATGCACCACCACGACGTCGCCACTGTCCAGGCCGAGCAGCAGGTACTTGCCCCGGCGACCGGTGCCCACCAGCTTGTGGCCCCGAGCCCGCTCCACCAACTCCCCGGGGCGGCCGTGACGGCGCAGGGTGCGGACCCCGGTGGCCCGCACGTCCTCCACCACCAGCCCGGCGAACTCGGCGTGGACGTCCCGCCGGACGGTCTCGACCTCCGGCAGCTCGGGCACTAGCCGGCCGGCTCGGCGGCCGCCTTCAACCGCTCCCAGGCCTCCCGGGCGGCGGCCTGTTCGGCCTGCTTCTTGGACCGCCCCCGGCCCGAGCCGCGCGGCTCGCCCTGCACGTGGACGGTGGCCTCGAACTCCTTGGCGTGGTCCGGTCCCTCGTCGCGCAGCACGTAGCGCGGGAGCTGGTCGAAGCTCCGGGCGCACAGCTCCTGCAGACGGGTCTTGTAGTCCTGGCCCCCCGGGCCGGCCGCCGCCTCCTCGATGCGGGCACCGAACAGGCTCATCACCGCCGTCTCGGCGTCGGTCCACCCCCGGTCGATGTAGATGGCACCGATCAGCGCCTCGGTGGCATCGGCCAGGATCGACGGCTTCTCCCGGCCCCCCGACTGGTCCTCGCCCTTGCCCAGCATCAGCGCCTCGCCGAGATCGAGCTCGGCCGCCACCTCGGCCAGGGCGGCGGAGTTGACCACCGACGCCCGCACCTTGGTCAGCTCCCCCTCGGGGATGTCGGGGTAGGTGCGGAACAGGTGGGCGGTGACGATCAGGCCGAGCACCGAGTCGCCCAGGAACTCCAGCCGCTCGTTGGACTCCCACCCGGGGTTCTCGGCGCACCAGGACCGGTGCCGGAGGGCCTGGAACAGGAGGCGCTCGTCGTCGACATCCCAACCCAGGCGCCGGGCCAGGGTCTGGCGGGCCGTCACCTCGCGCGGTGGCGCCGGGGCGGACAGGGTCGGATCCGGCTCGCCGGGCAGGGGCGCTACTCCAGTGCTCGGGTCGACGGGAGGGGACCGGAGGTCACTCGGACCGCAGCTTGGCGACCACGTAGTCGACGGCGTCGCGGACGGTCTTCAGGTCCTCGAGATCCTCGTCGTCGATCCGGAAGCCCACGGAGCGCTCGGACAGCTCCTCCTCGAGCGCCTCGACCAGCTCGATGAGCGCCAGCGAGTCGGCCCCCAGATCGTCACCGAACGACGCGCCTTCGGAGATGGTCTCGGGGCCGACCTCGAGGATGTCGGCCAGGCAGCCCCGGATCAGCTCGAACACCTGCTCGCGGTCCATGGGGCTTCCGGCGACGTGGGTCTCAGCGGGCATTGGCTCTCCTTCTCGACCGGGCGATTCTACTCGGCGGCCGGCCGGTCAGACGGACGGGGAGATGGCCGAGCGCAGCTGCTCCACCAGCCCGTCGGCCACGGCCCGGTGGGCCACCCCCACGGCGTTGACGATGGCCCGGGCGGAAGAGGATCCGTGGCTGATGATGCACACGCCCTCGACCCCCAAAAGGACGGCCCCCCCGTAGGTGTCGGGGTCGAGCTCGGCGGCCAGCGGCAGCAGGGCCCCGGTCAGGGCGTCGGAGGCGTCCCTGGGCACCGATTCGGAACCGAGAGCCTCGAGCACCGCCCTGAAGGCGAACTTCATGGACCCCTCGAGGGTCTTGAGCACCACGTTGCCGGTGAAGCCGTCAGTGACCACCACGTCGGCGGCGTCGGACATCACGTCGCGACCCTCGACGTTGCCGATGAAGTTGACCGACGGGCCGGCGTCGCCGGCGGCCAGCAGGGCGTGGGCCTCCTTGGCCAGCGGGTTGCCCTTGCCGGGCTCCTCCCCGATGGAGAGCAGGCCCACCCTGGGCTTGTCCACCCCGAAGCGCAGCCGGGACAGCACCGACCCCATCTGGGCGAACTGCACCAGCCACGCTGCGCTGCACTCGGCGTTGGCGCCGGCGTCGAGCAGGATGGTCGGCGACCCGCCGGGCACCGGGATGACGGTGGCGATGGCCGGCCGGGCCACCCCCCGGATGCGGCCCATCCTGAACAGGGCGCTGGCCATGGTCGCCCCGGTGTTGCCGGCGCTGACCATGGCGCAGGCCCGGCCGTCGCGTACGGCTTCGGCGGCCCTGATCAGCGACGAGTCCTTCTTGGTGCGGACCGACCGGGCCGGGTCGTCGTGCATCTCGATGACCTCGCGGGCGGCCAGGACGGGCAGGCCCCCGGTGTCACCCATGCGCTCCGGGTCTCCGACCAGCAGGATGGGATGGCCGGCCTCGGCCGCCCGGACGGCCCCGGCGATGATCTCGGCCGGCGCCCGGTCCCCGCCCATGGCGTCTATGGCGACCGGTAGCCCGGCGGCGGACCCGCGGCCCGCGCCCAGGCCCGGGTCGGGGTCAGCCAACGTCGATGGCCTGGCGTCCCTTGTACCAGCCGCAGGTGGGGCACACCACGTGCGGCAACTTGGCGTTGTGGCACTGGGGGCAGATGCTGCGGGCCGGCACGGTCAGCGACCACGCACTGGCCCGACGGCTCCGGCTCTTCGCCTTGGAGGTCTTCTTCTTGGGGACAGCCATGTGCAGGGACCTTCTCTGTGGTGTCGACCGGGGCGGGCGACAAGCTCGTAACTGGGGACGGACGGGCCGGGGACGGAGCCCGGATCGCCGCGGCGGGCAGACGGCCGGACCGGCCACTCCACACGGCCGGGACAGTCTAGGCGCCCGGAGCAGTCTAGGTGGAGGCGGCGGGCCCGGCCGGCGGCGCCCCCTGCGCCTGCTCGCGCAGGGCGTCCAGGGCGGCCCAGCGGGGATCTGCTGCCGGGGGCGGGCACCCGCAGGGGCCGTCGTTGAGGTCGGCCCCGCACGACGGGCACAGGCCGGCGCAGTCCGGCCGGCACAGCGGGGCGATCGGAAGTTCGAGCAGGACGGCGTCGCGCACCAGGGGTCTCAGGTCGAGCAGCTCGCCCGACAGGGGGTAGGTCTCCTCGTCCTCGTCGGGAGCCTCGCCCGGCGGCCGGGGTCGGTACACCTCCCGCACCCGGGCCCGCACCACGCCGCCGACCGGCTTCAGACAGCGCCGGCACTCCCCCGTCCACGGAGCGGTGACCGAGGCGGTCACCTCGATGCCGCCGTCGACGGAATCGAGCACGGCGTCCGCCTCGACGGTCTCGTTGGCACCCACCACGCTGTCGGCGACACGCAGCTCGCCCACCCGGCCGGACCGGCACTCCTCCCGCCGGTTCCCGTGCGAGCGCCGCAGGTTCGTGATCGGGACCAGCCAGGGATTGGTGGTCATGACACCAGACTACGTTGGGGCCGCCGCCACCGGGCCGAGCGCGGAGATGCGCTTCAGAACCGGTCCTGGTCGAAGAACCCCTCGTCGGCGAAGGACCCGTCGTCGCTGTGGACCCCGGCGATGCGCTGGTCGGGGCCGTCCTGGATGGGTGGCGGGGTGACCGACAGCTTCTGACGGCCGGCGGCCACCGTCTTGATGGTGCGGTCGAGCACCACCTCGAACGCGGCCAGCTTCTGGTCGCAGTAGTCCTCGGCCTCCAGGCGGAGGCGGCGGGCCTCGTCGCGGGCCTCCTCGACGATACGCCGGGCGGCGACCTGCGCCTCCCGGACGATCTCGGTCCGCTGCACCATCCGCTCGGCCTGGAGCCGGGCGGCCTGGACCAGGTCGTCCCCCTCCCGCTGCATCTTGGCCAGGAACTCCTCCCGTTCCTTGAGCATCCAGCGGGCCTGCCTGGTCTCGGCCGGCAGGCGGTCGCAGGCCTCGTGCAGCAGCTCGAGGACCTCGTCCTTGTTGTCCAGCTTGACCGACGAGGACAGGGGCAGCGCCCGGGTGCCTTCGATGATGTCGATGACCTGGCGGACCAGGCCCTCGGTGTCAGCTACCAGAGGTTCGCCGTCGACGCTCATGCCGAGCACCCGTCCACGAATTTTTCCTTCAGCTTCACCAGGACCGGACCCGGAACGGTGGATCCGATCCGGTCCGCACCCCCGAAGCGGGCGAAATCCCGGACGTACTTGGAGGCGATGAACGAGTACTCCGACGAGCAGGGGATGAACAGGGTCTCGATCCCGGCCACCTTCTTGTTCATCTGGGCCTGCTGCAGCTCCGCCTCGGCGTCGGACGCCACCCTCAGGCCCTTGATGATCACGTCGGCGCCGACCTGGCCGGCCAGATCGACGACCAGGCTGGAGAACGACGACAGCGACACGTTGGACAGGTGGGCCACCGAGTCGCCGATCATCTGCAGCCGCTCGTCGAGATCGAAGAGGGGCTCGCCCTTCTGGGTGTTGCGCATGGGCGCCACCACCACATGGTCGAACAGCTTGGACGCCGTCTCCACGACCTCGAGATGGCCGTTGTGGAACGGATCGAACGATCCCGGGAAAAGCGCGGTTCTCAAATCTCACCTTCTTCGGCCGGCGGGACCGAGACAGGAACGGCCGGTTGAGCGATCGACACAACCGTACCGCCGTATTTCTTCACCTTCACAGTCTCCCACCCCGGCCCCGGTTCCCAGGGCGACCCCGTCTCGGCCACCAGCAGCCCGGTGCCGCCGACCAGCAGGTCCAGCAGCTCCGGCCACCGGTCGTAGCTGTAGGGGGGGTCGGCCAGGACCAGGTCGAAGCCGGGGGCGCCGGCGAGGAACCGCAGGGCGTCGGACCGCACGACGGTGGCCTTGTCCTGATCGGGGCCCAGCACCGCCAGGTTCTCGCGGATGGCGGCCACCGCCTCGGCGCTCGAATCGACGAACACGGCCCGGGCCGCGCCCCGGCTCAGGCTCTCGATACCCAGGGCGCCGCTACCGGCGAACAGGTCCAGGACGGTGGACCCCTCGATCCGGTCCAGGCTGGTGAGCATGGAGAACAGCGCTTCCCGGACGCGGTCACCCGTGGGCCGGGTCGAACCGCTGCTCGGGGCCCGCAGGTGCCTGCCTCGGGCCGTTCCACCGACCACCCTCACCGCGGTCAAACTACCCGGGTGACACCAGAGACCACGATCACCTGCATCGACTGCGGAGGGGTGGCCCACCTCCTGACCACCTGGCCGGACGACGACCCGCCCCAGCCGGGCGACATCGTCGCCTACCGGTGCTCGGAGTGCCTGGACCGCTGGGACCTGGTGGTGCCGGAGGACCAGCCAGAGGGTTGAGGGGCGCGGCCCGGTCGGAACGGACGGAACGGACGGCGGCGCGGTCAGCTCTTGAACAGGAAGTCCCGGTCCTCCTCGTCGAGCATGAGGCTGATCTCGTCGGCCAGGTCCCGGTGGGACTCCAGGCCGGGGTCCTCGTCCACCAGGGAGAAGGCCACCCGGCGGGCCACCGCCACCAGCTCCTTGTCCCGGCGCAGGGAAGCCAGCTTGAGGTCGGTCGCCCCCTTCTGGCGGGTCCCCAGGATGGTCCCTTCGCCGCGGAGCTCCAGATCGACCTCGGCCAGCTCGAAGCCGTCGGTGGTGCGCTCCAGGGCCCCCAGGCGCTCCTCCGAGTCCGGCCCCAACCCCTCTCCCAGCAGGAAGCACCAGGAGCGGTCCGAGCCCCGCCCGACCCGGCCCCGCAGCTGGTGCAGCTGGGCGATCCCGAAGCGGTCGGCGTCCTCGATGACCATGACGGTGGCGTTGGGCACGTCCACGCCCACCTCGATCACGGTGGTCGAGACCAGGACGTCCAGCTCCCGCCGGCGGTACGAGTCCATCACCGCCTCCTTGTCCCGGGCCGGCATCTGGCCGTGCAGGAGGCCCAACCGCAGTCCGGCCAGCTCCCCGGAGGCCAGCCTCTCGAACTCCTCGGAGGCCGACCTGGCCTGCACCCGCTCCGATTCGTCGATGAGAGGGCACACCACGTACGCCTGGTGCCCGGCCTCCACCTCCCGTAGGACGGTGGCCCACACGGCGGCCTCCTCGACCGGGCCCCGGGCCCAGGTGGTGGTGATCGGGGTCCGGCCGGGGGGCAGCTCGTCCAGCACCGTGGTGTCCAGGTCGCCGTAGACGGTCATGGCCGCCGTGCGGGGAATGGGGGTGGCCGTCATGACCAGGACGTCGGGGACCACCTGGCCGGGACCTTTGTCCCGCAGGGCGGCCCGCTGCTCCACCCCGAAGCGGTGCTGCTCGTCTATCACGACGCAGCCGAGGGACCGGAACGCCACCGACTCGGTGAGCAGAGCGTGGGTGCCGATGAGGATGTCCACCGTCCCCTCGGCCAGGCGGGCCTGCAGCCGGTTGCGCTCCGCGGCGGTGGTGCGGTTGGTCAGCAGCGCCACCTCCAGGGGCCGGTCGGCGAACAGGGTCTGGTCGCTCGGCACCTCCAGACCGGCCAGCAGGCGGGACACCCCGGCGTGGTGCTGTTCGGCCAGGACCTCGGTGGGCGCCATGAGGGCCCCCTGATGGCCGCCCTGGACGGCGATGAGCAGGGCCGCCACCGCCACCACCGTCTTGCCCGACCCCACGTCCCCCTGCAACAGCCGGTGCATCGGGTGGGGGCCGGCCATGTCGTCGCCGATCTCGGCTACGGCCCGCCGCTGGGCCCCGGTGAGCGGGAAGGGCAGGGACCGGCGGAACCGTTCGAGGAGGTCCCCGTCGATCACGTGGCGCAGCCCGACGGCGTCGCGCTCGACGGCCCGCTTGCGCATCACCAGCACCAGCTGCAGGCGCAGGAGCTCGTCGAAGGCCAGCCGCTGGCGGGCCTTCTGGGCGGCGCCCATGGACTCCGGCTCGTGGATGTGGTGCACCGCCCAGTCCCGGCCGGCCAGGTCCAGTTCGTCGCGCCGGGCCGGGGGGAGGGGGTCGGACAGGGACCGGACCCGCCGCAACGCCTCGGCCACCCACTCGGCGATCTGCCAGGTCATCAGCCCGGCCTTCTCCGACTGCGGGTAGACCGGCACGATCCGGCCGGTCCGGTCCCCCACCAGGTCCACAACCGGGTTGGTCATCTGGCGCCGGCCCCGGAACCGCTCCACCTTGCCGAACACGATGATCTGCATGCCGTCGTGCAGCTGGCGGGCCCGCCACGCCTGGTTGAAGAACGTGACCCTCAGGTAGCTGGAACCGTCGAACAGGTCCACCTCGACCAGGGACCGCCCCTGGCGGGTCCTGCGGGCCGCCACCTTGCGGACGGTGGCCAGCACCATGGCCTGCTCGCCGTCGACCAGGTCGGCGATCGACACCTGGTTGGTCCGGTCGATGTAGCGGCGGGGATAGAACGTCACCAGGTCCAGCACCGTGTGGATGCCCATCTCGGCCAGGGCGTCACGGTGCTTGGGGCCGACCCCCTTCAGGCGGTCCACGTCGATCTCGGCCAGTTCCGGCAGGGACTTCATCGCCGTCCACGGTATTGCCGGCGGGTGTCGGCACGGGGCGGTCCGACCGGCGGCCGGCCGGCGGGCCGCCCCCGGGGGGCGTTACTCGATGCTGAACAGGTACGGGTACAGCGGCTGGCCGCCGGGGTGGACCTCGGCGGCCACGTCCGGGTGATGCTCCGACATCCACTCGGTGATCCGGCGGGTGTCGGCGGCGGTCGAGCCCTCCCCGGCGATGATCGTGACGATCTCGTGGTGGTCCGGCGAGATGAGCTTGTCGAGCAGGCCGGCGGCCGCCCCGGCCAGGTCGGGCGCCACCACCTCGATGCGCTCGCGGGAGATGCCGAGGAAGTCACCCTCGGCGATGGGGCCGCCGTCGTAGCTGCTGGGCCGGACCGCCCGCGTCACCTCGCCGGCCACCACCCGGGAGGCCGACTCGGTCATGAGCTCGGCGTTGGATTCGGCATCGCCCTCGGGGTCGTACTCCAGGAGGGCGGCGAAACCCTCCTGTATGCCCCGGGTGGGGATGACCCGCACCGGTTTGGACGCCTGCAGCGCGGCCTGCTCGGCCACCGGCACGATGTTCTTGTTGTTGGGCAGCAGGACGACCTCGTCGCTGCGGGCCTTCTCGATGGCGTCGAGCAGATCCGACGTGGACGGGTTCATGGACTGACCGCCGCTGACCACGTGGTGCACGCCGAGCGAGCGGAATATGCGCCGGATCCCGTCACCCGTGCACACCGCCACCACCGAGCAGTGCACCGGCTCCTCCGGCCCCTCCCCCTCGGCCTCGGTCCCGGCCGCGGCCCGGACCCACCGCTCCTCCTCCACCTGCTCGAACAGGTCGGTGACCCGGATGTCGCGGGGCCGGCCCGCCTCGAGGGCCGCCTCGACGGCGGCGCCGATGTCGTCGGTGTGGATATGGCAGTTCCACAGCCCGTCGCCGCCGACCACGACGATGGAGTCGCCGATGCCGGCCCACACCTCGCGGAAGGCCGGCACGAGCTCGTCGGGGGCCTCCAGCAGGTACATGACCTCGTAGCGCAGGCTGCCCACATCCTCCCCCTCGGCGTGACCGGTCAGGTCGGCGCCGGCGGCCACCACCGAGGCGGTGTCGGCACCCGCCGACGGATCGGCACCCGCCGGCGGTTCGGGCAGCGGCCGCCCGGCCGCCACGTGCAGGAAGGCGTCGAACAACAGCATCAGCCCGGCCCCGCCCGAGTCCACCACCCCCGCCCTGCGCAGCACCGGCAGCATCTCGGGGGTGCGGGCCAGGGCGTCGCCGGCCGAGGCGTGCGCCGCCTCGAGCACGGCCACCAGGCCGGCACCCGAGTCGGTGGCGCTGGCTCCTTCGGCAGCCGCCCGGATCACGGTCAAGATGGTGCCCTCCACCGGGTTCTGCACCGCCGAGTACGCCCCTTCCGCCGCCCGGCGCAGACCGTCGGCCATCACCTTGGCCTCGATGGCGTCCGCGTCCCGCACGGCGTCGGCCAGGCCCCTCAGGATCTGCGAGAGGATGACCCCGGAGTTGCCCCGGGCGCCCATCAGGGACCCGTAACTGATGGCCGCCGCCACGGTCTCCATGTCATGGCCGGCGGCGGCGGGGGCGGCGCCGGCTGGGGCGGCGCCGGCGCTGCTCGGGTCGGCGCCGCCGGGGGCGGTGCGCCGCTCGATCTCCTGCAGCACGGACTCGGCGGTGAGAGCCATATTGGTGCCGGTGTCTCCGTCGGGCACCGGGTACACGTTGAGGCGGTTGATGTACGCCTGGTGGCGCCGGAGCGCATCACGGAAGGCCGCTGTCACCGCGACCAGATCTGTCGCGGCCAGGCGCTGCTGCGTCTCCATGCCGGGGGATGCTAACCTGGTCCGCCGGCCCGGGCGGGTAGTCCCCCGGGTCTCCCCGGCCCCGGGTTCGCACAGGACCCGGCATGTGATCTGACGAGGTGCGTGGTTACCGATGGCAGCAGTTTGTGAGGTGTGCGGCAAGCGGCCGTCGTTCGGTATGAGCATCAGCCACTCGCATCGCCGCACCAAGCGGCGGTGGAACCCCAACATCCAGCGCATCCGGGCGCTGGTGGGCGGCAGCCCCCGCCGGATCCACGTGTGCACCTCCTGCATCCGGGCCGGCAAGGTCACCAAGGTCACCCGCTGACGCCGACCATCTGAGCCACCCGGCGCCGGCAACTCCGACCGGGTGGTGCGGGTCGCCCGGGGTGGTGCGGCCCACACCGGGTGGCGCTGGCTCACAGCGACGCGCCCCGCCCGGGCCGGCTCGCGCCCCGCCCGGGACCAGTCTGGCGCCCCGCCCGGGACCATTCTGGCGCCCCGCCCGGGGCCGGCTGGCGCCCGCCCGGGGCCATTCTGGTGACACGAATTCGTTCTGGTGCCATGGATGTGCACCAGGGCGTCGGATTCTGTCACCAGTTGCAGTTTCTGTCACCAGTTCGACTCGGTCTGTCCCGGTGTCACCCCAGACCGACCCCAGACCGACCCCAGCCCGGCCGCCCGCTGCTGCGCCGCGCCGCGCCGGGGCGGAGCCGGAGCCGGGGCCGCAACCCCCGCTCCCGGAGCGCCCCGCGAGCGCGATCAGCAGCCGGCTGGGAGCCGGTCGCTCCCGGACGCGAAAATCAGGAAAAAGCTGTGCTCAGGCCTGCATCTCCGCCCCGGAGAGCAGCTTCATCACGTCGTCGCGACGGAAGCGCAGGTGGCCCCCGATGGTGCGCAGGCTGGGTAGCTTGCCGGCGGCCGCCCAGTTGATCACGGTGCGCTCCGTGACGTCGAAGATGGTCGCCACCTCGTGGCTGCGCAGCAACTGGGGAGCCTCCCCGGCCATCCCGGATGAACGGCCACCGCCGCTCCGGCCCGGACCGGGGTTGGCCGGCTTGGCCGGCATCTGGCGGATAACCGGGAGCGAATCCACCGCCTCCGCTGGCCGGCGCAACTGGGCCATCTGGGCGGACATCTGGCGGCCCAGCGCCGTCATGGCCCGCTGTTCCCGTTTGGTGAGCTGGCGCAGCCAGCGGTCCATCACGGCTACCACGCCGAGCACCCCGCCGTTGGCCTCCCGCAGGGCTACCCCGTAGGCCCAGCGCATCAGATGGGGCGAATGCACCAGCGGGCTCCGCGGCAGGCTGGTCACCATGTCGGTCAGCTCCACCGGCCCGACGGCGGAGGCGATGGCCTCGAAGAGCAGCCCGTCGTTGAGGCCGCTGCGACTGTCGAAACCGTGGGAGAGGGTGCTCCACCCTCCTCCCGGTTGGGGCACGGACAGCACGGCCACAGGGGTCTGACAGGCCAGCGCCCCGAGCACGAGCAGGTCGGCCAGCCCCTGCCCAGCCGCCGGAGCGGGAGCAGACTGACGGGCGGAGCCGTCCGAACTGGAACTTCCTGTCAGTACGCCACCGGGGCCGGATGAGCTGAGGCGTGAAACCGGCATGAGGTTTCCCTCGGTGCGCCGGACCGCCACCTTGAGAAATGGATCCTTACCGCCCCGACCCCGCCATCAGCGCCAATCACTCGAAACTCCCGAATCGGATGATCCGACCTTAGGCCAGACGCTCGCCGCCGGACGGCGGAGCCCACTCCCGGTGGCCGAGCCCACTCCGGGTGGCGCCCCGGCGGCCCGCCGGAGTGGCGCCCCGGCGGCCCGCCGGGGTGGCGGCACCGGAACCGGGCCGGATTCAGGAGGGCCGGTCGACCGGGACCAGGGCCTCCAGCGCGGTCCGCACGAACTCCCGGGCGGCGCGGCACGACTCCAGCACCGGCATGCCCCGGGCCAGGCAGGCGGCCACCGCGGCCGAGAGGGTGCAGCCGGTCCCGTGGCTGTGGGCGGCCGGCAACCTGGGGCCTTCCAGCCAGGTCACCCTCCCCCCGCTCCAGACCAGATCGGGCGCCTCCGGCCCCTCCAGGTGGCCACCCTTCAACAACACGCACCTGGGACCGAGCCGGGCCAGGGCGGCGGCCGCGTCGGGCATGTCCCGCCTGGAGGTGATCCGCGATCCGAGGAACGCCTCGGCCTCGGGCAGGTTGGGCGTGAACACCTCGCAGTGGGGCAGCAGCCGGTCTGCGAGGACCGGCACCGCGTCGGGCTCGAGGAGGGACCCGCCTCGCGATGCGGCCTGGACCGGGTCGACGACCAGCGGCCCGAGGTCCAGGCGGTCCAACTCACCCGCCACTGCCTCGATGACCGCCGAGTCTCCGAGCATGCCGGTCTTCCAGGCACCGATCCGGGCCATCTCGGCCACCGCCTCCATCTGGGCCGCGACCATCTCCGGGGCGATGAGGGACGACGCCAGGACCCCCCGGTGGTTCTGGGCGGTGACCGCGGTGACGGCGGCCGTGCCCCACACCCCCATGGCCTGGAACGTCTTGAGGTCGGCCTCGATCCCGGCCCCGCCCCCGGAGTCGGATCCGGCGACGGTCAGCGCGACCGGCCAGCCCGGGATCATCGACGCGCCCTGCTCACCACTCGTGCTCCCATCCCCGGGCCGTGACCGGCTGGCCGGCCAGGGTCCGTTCGGCGGGGTCGGCGGTGCATCTACCAATGGCGACAGGGGTAACTAGACCGGCGAATGTCGCCGCCACAGCCGCCGACGCCGGAGCGCAGAACACCAGGGCGAAGTCCTCACCGCCGCCCAGTGCCTCCTCCAGGGTGGCCGCCTGGTGCACCGGAACCCGGTCCAGGCGGAACCCCACGCCTGACTGATCCGCCACGTGGCCCAGGTCGGCGACCAGGCCGTCGGACACGTCGATCATGGCCGTGGCGCCGCAGGCCCGGGCCGCCCGCCCGGCCGCCAGCTGCGGCCGGGGCCGGGCATGGGCCCGGACGGCTTCCAACTCGGCGTCCCCGGATCCCCCGCATCCCGGCCGCTGCCCCGGAGCGGGCTCCTCCGCCCGGCCGGAGCGGAGCAGCCGCAGCCCCGCCGCCGATGCGCCGAGCGGTCCGGTGACCCAGATCAGGTCGCCGGGACGGGCGCCGGAGCGGCGGACCGGCTCCCCGGAGCAGTAGCCCGTCACGGCTGCAGTGACAACGGTGTCCCCGGCGTTGGTCAGATCCCCGCCGACAACCGGGCACCCGAACGCTTCAGCCGCCGCCGCCACCCCCTCGTACAGGCGGTCCAGCCGGGTCCCGGGCGGGCCGGCCACGGTGATCACGGCGTGGCCCGCTTCGCCGCCCATGGCGGCGATGTCGCTCACCGAGGCGGCCATGGCCTTCCAGCCCAGGTCGTCCAGGCCGGTCACCCCCAGGTCGGCGTGCACGCCGGCCACCACCGTGTCGGCCGCCAGCAGCAGCCACCGCCCCCGGTCCGGGTCCGAACCGCAGGCGAGTACCGCGGCGTCGTCGCCTATCCAGACCTCCCCGCTCCGGCTGGGGCCGGGGAGGCGGGCCCGGATGGCCTCGATCGCAGCGAACTCGCCGCTCAACGACCCCGTCCACTACTGTCGATCATCAGGGGGATCGTAGGCAGATGTCAGTAAGGAGAACTGTTCAGACGTGACCTCCATCGAGCCTCTAAGCCGCAATCAGCGCCTGCTGGCCTGGGTTGAAGAGTGGGCGGCGATCGCCCAACCGGACCGGGTCCTATGGTGCGACGGGAGCGCCGAGGAGTACGACGAACTGTGCGCCTCGCTGGTCGAGTCGGGCACCTTTCAGCGGCTTTCGGACGCCAAGCGGCCCAACAGCTACCGGGCCTGTTCCGACCCGGCCGACGTGGCCCGGGTCGAGGACCGCACCTTCATCTGCTCCGAGAAGGAAGCCGACGCCGGTGCCACCAACAACTGGCGGGACCCGGCCGAGATGAAAGAGGTCCTGACCGGGCTGTTCACCGGGTGCATGAAGGGTCGGACCATGTACGTGGTCCCCTTCTCGATGGGCCCGCTGGGATCCCCGATCGCCCACATCGGGGTCGAGCTGACCGACTCGGCCTACGTGGCCGTCAACATGCGGATCATGACCCGGATGGGCAAGGGCGCCCTGGAGGTGCTCGGCGAAGACGGCGAGTTCGTGCCGTGCCTGCACTCCGTCGGCGCCCCCCTCGAACCGGGCCAGGCCGACGTGGCGTGGCCGTGCAACGCCGACAACAAGTACATCGTGCACTTCCCCGAGACCCGCGAGATCTGGTCCTACGGCTCCGGGTACGGCGGCAACGCCCTGCTGGGCAAGAAGTGCTTCGCCCTGCGGATCGCCTCGGTCATGGCCCGCGACGACGGCTGGCTGGCCGAGCACATGCTCATCCTCAAGCTCACCTCCCCCTCGGGCGACGTCCGCTACGTGACCGGGGCGTTCCCCTCGGCCTGCGGCAAGACCAACCTGGCCATGCTGGTCCCCACCCTGCCCGGCTGGAAGGTCGAGACCGTCGGCGACGACATCTGCTGGATGAAGTTCGGGCCCGACGGCCGCCTGTGGGCCATCAACCCCGAGTACGGCTTCTTCGGCGTGGCGCCCGGCACCAACAACAAGACCAACCTCAACGCCATGCTGACCCTGTCGGGCAACTGCATCTTCACCAACACCGCGCTCACCGACGACGGGGACGTGTGGTGGGAGGGCATGACCGAGGAGAAGCCGGCCCACCTGACCGACTGGAAGGGCCGGGACTGGACCCCCGACTCCGACGCCCCGGCCGCCCACCCCAACGCCCGCTTCACCGCTCCCGCCGGCCAGGACCCGGCCATCGCTCCCGAGTGGGAGGACCAGGCCGGCGTGCCGATCTCGGCCATCCTGTTCGGCGGGCGGCGTTCCAGCGTGGTGCCGCTGGTCACGGAGGCGTTCAACTGGCAGCACGGGGTGTTCATGGGGTCGACCATGGCCTCCGAGACCACGGCTGCGGCCGCCGGCGCGGTCGGCAAGCTGCGGCGCGACCCGTTCGCCATGCTGCCGTTCTGCGGCTACAACATGGCGGACTACTTCCGTCACTGGCTGGATATCGGCGAGGGGGCCGACCCCGACAAGCTGCCCAAGATGTTCTACGTCAACTGGTTCCGCAAGGACCGGGACGGCAGGTTCCTGTGGCCCGGCTTCGGCGAGAACAGCCGGGTGCTGGAGTGGGTGTTCAAGCGCTGCGCCGGCCAGGGTGAGGCGGTCGAGACCCCCATCGGCCTCCTGCCCAGCCCCGACGCCCTGTCCACCGAGGGTCTGGAAGTGGCGCCCGGTGACCTGGCCAAGCTGCTCGAGGTGGACCGGGACGGGTGGCGGGACGAGGTGCCTTCCATCCGGGACTACTTCGACAGCCTCGGGGACCGGATGCCGGGAGAACTGCTGGAGGAACTGGGTTCCCTCGAGAAGCGGCTGGGATAGAGGGCGGGGGACCACAGGGCCGGCCCCTTTTTCCAGTATCAATTAGCAGGGAAAAAGGAGATGTCCCGTGGCTGTGAGCGCCTACATCCTGATCCAGACCGAGGTGGGCAAGGCCGCCTCGGTCGCCGCCAAGATCCGTCAACTGTCCGGGGTGCTGGCCGCAGATGACGTCACCGGCCCCTACGACGTGGTGGTCCGCGCCGAGGTCGACTCGATGAGCGACCTCGGCCGGAACGTCGTGGGCCCCATGCAGGGCATCGAGGGCATCACCAAGACCCTCACCTGCCCGGTGGTGGACCTGGACTAGCGGACCGCCCCCGCCTGGCGCAGCCCGGCGATCTCCGCCTCCGAGAAGCCCCAGTCGACCAGCACCGCATCGGTGTGCTGGCCGGCCCGGGCCGGCGGACCGCTGATCTCGGGGGCCGTCCGGCTGAAGCGGGGGGCGGGAGCAGGCTGGCGCACGCCCTCCACCTCGGTGAACGTGCCCCGCCCGGCATTGTGGGGATGGGCGGCCGCCTCCTGCGGGCTGAGCACCGGGGCGAAACAGGCGTCGCTGCCCTCGAGCAGCTCGCACCACTCGTCGCGGGTCCGGGTGGCCATGACGGCGGCCAGCCGCTCCTTCATGGCGGGCCACTGGGACCGGTCGTTCTGCTCCGGGAGCGGACCCTTGCCGTCCACGTCGTCGGCCAGGCCGGTGATGCGCAGCATCTCGGCCAGGAACTGGGGCTCGATGGACCCCAGCGATACGTACCTGCCGTCGGCGGTTTCATACACGTCGTAGTACCAGGCGCCTGTGTCCAGCATGTTGGTGCCACGCTCGCCCCACATGCCGGTGGCCTGGAAGCCGTGGATCATGGCCGCCAGGACCGCCGCTCCGTCGACCATGGCCGCGTCGATCACCTGCCCCTGGCCGGACCGGGTGGCTTCGAGGATCCCGCACACCACCCCGAAGGCCAGGAACATGCCCCCTCCCCCGAAGTCACCCACCAGGTTGAGGGGGGGCACCGGCGCCTGCCCCCGACGGCCGATGAGGTCCAGCGTGCCGCTGAGGGCGATGTAGTTGATGTCGTGTCCGGCGGTCGGGGCGTAGGGACCGGTCTGGCCCCATCCGGTCATGCGGCCGTACACCAGCCGGCGGTTGCGGGCCAGGCAGTCGTCGGGGCCCAGCCCCAGCCTCTCGGTCACCCCGGGCCGGAATCCCTCGATCAGGGCGTCCGCCCGCTCGACCAGCCGGAGGACCGTCTCGCGCCCGTCGGGGTGCTTGAGGTCGACACCCACCGACCGCCGGTTCCGGCCGAGGACGTCGGCGGCGGGCACCGCTCCCCCGTCGCGGACCGCCTGGGCCCGGTCGACCCGCACCACCTCGGCGCCCATGTCCGAGAGCATCATGCCGGCGAACGGTCCGGGCCCGATGCCGGCCAGCTCGATGATCCTGTAGCCGCTGAGCGGTCCGGCCATCCTCTTTCCCTCCCAGAGTCCGGTGACGGGGCGATACTTATCGGCGGGCGAGCTCGGCCGCCAGCTGCGCCAGACGGCGCTGGGCCCCGGGGGTGCGGACGCCCCACCAGAACAGGTCCTTGCCGTCGACGAACACCGCCGGCGCCACCTGCTCCAGCTCGGCCCGGTGCTTCTCCTTGAAGGCGTAGGGCTCGGAGGGGGCCAGCACGAGCTCCGGGCCCAGGGCCCGGGCCGCGGCGGGCTCCACCGTCGGGTAGGGCTCGGCGCAGTCGCCGTAGACGTTACGGAAGCCGGCCGCGGCGAGGATGGACGAACCGTAGGTGGCCGCCCCGATGGTCATCCACGGACGCCGCCAGATGGGCACCCACACCGGTACCGGCCGGCTCGACCGGGCCGGAACCGGGTCGCAACCGGCGGTCGCCGGAATGACCCCGATCGCGGCGGCCACCGCATCGAGGGCAGGGCGCACGTCGCCGACCGAGCGCACCTGAACGGCCAGCACCCGCACCCCGGCCGCCATTAGGGCCTCGGCGTCGGGACGGCGGTTCTCCTCCCGGTCCATGAGCACCACGTCGGGCGCCAGGTCCACGATCGCCCGGATGTCGGGGTTCTTCGTGCCTCCCACCGTCGGATACCCGTCCACCTCGCAGAACCGGGTCACCGCCGCCGGCCGCACCCCCCACCCGAGCAGGGTCTCGGTGAGGGACGGGACCAGGCTGACGACCCTGCGGGCCGGCCCGGCGGCGTTCACAGGCGGTCCAGCAACTCGGTCTTCTTGCGCTCGAACTCCTCGTCGCTCAGCGCCCCCCGCCGGCGTAGCCGGTCCAGCTGGTCGATCTGCTCCGGTATCGACGGCTCCCGCCCGGCGGCCTGGAACCCGGCCGCCTGAGGGCCGGGCCGGGCCGCCTGGGCCATCCGGTCGTAGATCTCGTCCCGCAGCAACGCCGGGCGGGGCAGGGAGGGGAAAACCTCCGCCCCGTCCCGGGCGGCGGACTCGATGACCAACGACCCCGTGCCGATCATCCGCTCCATCAGGCTGCGCCGCACCCCCACCTCCGATACGGCGGCCAGCGGGATCTCCCGGGTGGTGCGGGCCAGGACGCCCCGGCGCTCGATGACCCGCCACGTCGTGAGCACCAGTCGGGTGTTGGACCAGGTCAGGTACCGGGCCAGCAGCCACAGGGCGGCCAGCGACAGCACCACGAGTACCGGCCAGTCCACCCAGGTGGGCACCCCGTCGACCAGGGCGGTCACCGCCCCGGCGATGACGGCGGCCAGGAGGACCACCGGGGCGGCCAGCGTCGACCAGTGGGGCCGGACGTCGAGAACGACCTCCTCCCCGGCGGTCAGCCGGCGTCGCAGTGCGGGCATCGCCCTCACCGTAACTTCCCCAATCCGACCGCAGGCGGAAAACCGCGGCAGCGACCCTTGACTTGCGCCGTCGCGGTCAGGCACACTCCTTCGCATCGACAGCAGCCCGGTTGCAGCGCCGGCTGGATGGTTCGGGGGGATCGTCCGCCAGGCGCGCAACCGGGTCGTCGAGCATCCGGGGGGCTGAACCCGAGCATCCACCATACGGTCACACCTCCTTCGTATCTTCGGACGGGTGGCCGTTCCGCCCAGCACCGAAGAGCTCCTGGCCGGGCTGACCGCCGCCCAGCGGGCGGCGGTGACCAGCGAGGCCGCCCCGCTGTGCATCATGGCCGCGGCCGGGGCGGGAAAGACCCGGGTCCTGACCCGGCGCATCGCCTACCGGTGCCTCACCGGCCGGGCCGAGCCGGGGCACACCCTGGCCGTGACCTTCACCCGCAAGGCGGCCGGCGAGCTGCGCCACCGGCTGGCCGGCCTGGGCCTGCGCGACGGGGTGGCGGCCGGCACGTTCCACGCCCACGCCACCGCCCAGCTGCAGAGGTGGTGGGCCGATCGCCGCCAGAGCCCGCCCACCCTGCTCGACCGCAAGTCCCGATTGCTCGGCCCGCTGATCGCCGGGCGGCCCGGTTTCGAGCGGGTCCCGCTGGCCGAGCTGGCGTCGGCCATCGAATGGGCCCAGGCCCGGGCCATCGGCCCGGAGCGCTTCGAGGCCGAGCTGCAGCAGCGGCCCCGGCTGCTTCCGGCCGGTGTCGGCGCCGCCGCGACGGCCGCCGTGTACGCCCGGTACGAGGCCGAGAAGCGGCGCCGGGGCCTCATCGACTTCGACGATCTGCTGGGCCGCTGCGCCGATGCCCTGGAGCGTGACCCGGAGTTCGCCGGCGCTCAGCGGTGGCGGTGGCGCCACGTGTTCGTGGACGAGTTCCAGGACCTCAACCCGCTGCAGCACCGCCTGCTGCTCGCCTGGCTGGGGTCGTCCACGGACCTGTGCGTGGTGGGCGACCCGAACCAGGCCATCTACGGGTGGAACGGGGCCGACCCCACGCTGCTGGCCGACCTGCCCCGCCGGTGGCCGTCGGCGGAGGTGCTCCACCTCGACGACAACCATCGCTGCAGCGAACAGATCGTCCGGGTGGCGGCGTCGGTTCTCGGACCGGCGGGGCGGAGGCTGCGAGCCGCCGGCCGGCACGGCCCCAGCCCGGTGCTGCGCAGTTACGAGTCCGACGCCGCCGAGGCCCGGGGTATCGCCGCCGCCATCTCGGCGGCGGGCGGCGAGGGCAGCCCGTGGTCGTCCATGGCCGTGCTGACCCGCACCAACGCCCAGCTGTCGGTCCTGGCCTCGGCGCTCGGCGCGGCCGGGATCCCGTGGTGGTCGGCGGCCAGCGCGGCGCTGCTCGACGACCCGGTGGGGCGCGACCTGATCGGGGAGTGGCGCCGGCGCGGTCACCAGCCGTTGTCGGGGGTCCTGGCCGACCTGCGGGAGATGATCGACCAGGCCGGACCCGACGGCCCGCAGGTCCTCCAGGGCCTGCTCGAGGCCGGCCAGGCGTTCGTGACCCTGCAGCCGGGGGCCACGGCCGGCGAATGGCTGGACTGGCTCCCGTCCGCCGACCGGGACCGCTCGGCGGGAGGGGCCGGACACGCGGCAGTGACGTTGAGCAGCTTCCACCGGGCCAAGGGCCTCGAATGGGAGCGGGTGTGGGTGGCCGGTGTGGAGGAGGGCCTCGTCCCACTGGGACGCTCCGATTCGGGACCGGCCGAGACGGAGGAGCGCCAGCTCCTCTACGTGGCTCTCACCCGGGCGGTCGAGCACCTGACGGTGTCCTGGGCCCGGTCCCGTTCGTTCGGCGGCCGCCCGGTGCCGCGCCGCCCGTCCCGCTGGCTGGGCAGCATCGAGGCCGCCATCGACACCGGCGCCGGGCCCGGCGGACCGGGGGCGGGATCCACGGCCAGCGCCGAGCAGTGGCGACGGCGCCTGGCCGAGCAGCGCGCCGGGCTGCGCCAGGGCGCCCCGCTCCCGCCCCAGCCGGGGCCGGGCGCCCGGGGGGCCTGGCCGGAGCCCGACCCGGCCGTACGCGACGCCATCCGGGCGTGGCGGCTGGAGACGGCCCGCCACACCGGCGTCCCGCCGGCGGTGCTGCTCCACGACGCCACCGTCGATGCCCTGGCCCGCCGGCGCCCAGCCACTATGGACGAGCTGCTCGCCGTGCCCGGCTTCGGTCCGGTGAAGGCGCAGCGCTACGGGGCCCCCATCCTGGATATTCTCGGCGAACGCGCCGAATCTGCCTGAAAGCCACATTTAGGGGGGAGACCGGCAGCCCGAATAGGAGTATCATTGAGCCTCGTGAGCGCGTGGTACTCGATTGAAGTGTTCGATGGTGCCACGTCGGCGTCGGTTTGGGCCGAGGCCTACCGTGACGTCCTGATCGAGGCCGCCATCACCTCAGGGGCTTCCGACTGGTCGTGGCATCGCCACACCTGGGGCGTGGTGTTCGAGGTCGCCTTCAGCGGCGAGGACACCTGGGAGGCCTACACCAACCTGACCATGGTGAAGGCGGCGCTGGACGCCGTTCCCGACCCGTTGACCGGCCTGATCGTCTACCGGGGTCGGGGCGGCAGCTCCGGGGCGTCGTTCCCCCGCAAGCCCCGCCCGCTGGTCGGTTCGGGCTCGGCGGCGCTGCCGCTGCCGTGGATCCTCACCGCCGACGAACTGCTGGCGGTCAGCTCGTTGCCTCTTCCCATCCTGACCGGCGCCGCTATCTGACCATCCGCTCCTGAGCGCCCGGGTCGGCCGGGGGCTGCTCAGTCGCGGTCCGGCTGGCGCCGGTCCGCCCCGGCCAGGAACCGCTCGGGGCTGATGGCGATGAACAGCCCGGTGGCCTCGGCCGTCAGCTCCTCCCCGGCCATCAGACGGCCGGAGGTGAACACCTTGCGGCCGCTGACCGTATCCACCCGACCCTCGAAGGTCAGCTGGCTGTACAGCGGGGTGGGTCGGCGGTACCTGACCGACAGGGTTCCGGTCATGCCCACCTGTCCCGACAGCGTCTGGGTCAGGCCCAGCACCTCGTCGAAGGCGGCGGCTATGTGGCCGCCGTGCACGCAGCCCGGAGGGCCCTCGTAGGCGATCCCGAAGCGGGCGGTGCCGACCACCGCCCCGTCGCGCACGGCGACCCGGATCGGAGGCGCCAGCGGGTTGGACAGCCCGAGCTGGGGGGACCAGTCAAAAAAGGCCCGGTCCTGGGCCAGCCCCGAGGCCTCGGAGGCGCCCTCGTAGCGGCGCACGGTGTCGAAGGGCTGCAGCAGACCCCGGACCTGCTCGAGACGCTCGGCCGCCTCCAGCAGCACCTCGGGCGGGGCGGAGGTCGCGGTGAGGCGATCGATCACCCGCCGCAGGGTCTCCCCCACCTGGCGGGCGGCCGCCACCGCCGGGTCGCCGGCCGTGGCCCGGACCGCCTCGAGCGCCTGGCCCAGGTGGGCGGCCAGCTGGGAGTCGACCGGCGGCGTCCCGTCGGTGGGCCCGGGGCCCGGGGCGCTCATGGCTGCTCCCCGGAGTCGCCCAGATCGACGAACACCGGGGCGTGGTCGGACGGAAGCTTGCCCTTGCGGGCGTTACGGTCGACCAGGGCCCAGCCCATGCGGCCCACCAGCGGTTCGCTGAGCAGGAGCAGGTCGATCCTCATGCCCCGGTGCTCGTGGAAGTCACCGGCCCGGTAGTCCCAGTAGCTGTAGAGCCGGTCCTCGGGGTAGCGCCGACGGAAGGCGTCGACCAGGCCCCACGCCTCGAGCTCCTGGAGGGCCTGGCGCTCCGGTCCGGTCACGTGGGTGGATCCGGCGAACGCGGCGGGATCCCACACGTCGGCGTCCGCCGGGGCGATGTTGAAGTCGCCGCAGACCGCCACCTGTTCGGCCGGGCTGGTCAGGGCGTCGAGGTGCTGGCGCAGCTTGGCCATCCAGGCCAGCTTGTAGGCGTAGTGGTCCGAGCCGATGCTGCGCCCGTTGGGTACGTAGACGCTCGTGACGTGGACCCCGCCGCAGCGGGCGCTGATGATGCGGGTGTCGGAGTCCGGTTCGAGCGGCGCCGCGAACCCCGAGACCGGCTCGTCGATACCGACCTTGGACAGGATGGCCACCCCGTTCCACTGCCCGTCCCCGTGATGGACGCTCTCGTAGCCGAGGGCGGCGAAGGCCATGTGCGGAAACGTGGCGTCGCTCAACTTGGTCTCCTGCAGGCACACCACGTCCGGCCGGGCGTAGCCCAGCCATTCCTCCACCCGGGGCAGGCGGGCCTTCAGCGAGTTGACGTTCCAGGTGGCTATTCGCATGACCCTGCCAATGGTAGGGAACCCGGCCGGCGTGGTTGCGGCCGGGCGGGACGGACCGGACGCTCCTAGCCGGCGGGTCTGTCGGAGGTCGGGGCCGAACGCTTGGCCGGCGCCCGCTTCCTGGCGGGGGCGGCGGCGCGATGGTTGCCCTCCGCCGGCGGGGCTTCGCCGGCCGCCGTCCGGGCCGGGGCCGCCTTCCGGGTGGCGGAGCGCTTGGCCGGTGCCTTGTCAGCCCCGTTGGGTCCGGTCTCGGCACCCGACCCCTCAGCCGCCCCGCCTGCGCCGGTCGCCTTCCGGGCGGCGGTCCGGCCGGTCTTGCGGGCGGCCGGGACCTTCTCCACCGGCTCCGTCCCGGGGCCGGCCGTACCGACGTCGGCCACGGCCTTCCTGGTCCCCCTGCGGGCCGGGGCCTTGGCGGGCGGGGCGGTGGCCTCGGCCGCCGCTTCCGGACCGGCGGCCGCCGCCTTCCTGGCCGGGGTCCTCCTCGCCGCCGTCTTCCTGGCCGGGGCTTCGCCGGCCTGTCCCTCGCCGGAGGCCGGCCGGGGCCCGGCGGTCGGAGCCGCCTCTCCTCCGGTCTCTGCCCCACCCGGCGCCTTCCGGGCCGCGGCCCGCTTGCGGGCGGGTGCCGGGGCAGCGCCTTCCTCAGCCGCCCCCGGCGCCGGAGCAGCCTTCGCCACCCGACGCCGCGGCCCAGCCGCCACCGCCTCCTCAGGAGCGACCGGGCCCTCACCCGGAGCAGCCTTCGCCACCCGGCGCCGGGGAGCCCGGGGGGGCGGGGTCCCCTCCTCCGGACCGGCTGGACCGGCCGGGCCGGCCCCGGCGGGAACCGGCTGCGCCCCGGCGACGGGGGCGGCCGCGGCGGCCGCCGGCTTGCGAACGCGCCGAGCCGGCTTCTCCGGAGCGGTCACCTCGGGGGCGGCCGCCTCCTCCTCGACCGCCCCCTCCGCCATCTCAGCCTTGCCCCGGCGCCGGCGGGCCGGCTTGGCCGCCTCTCCCGGCTTGGCCTCGCCCCGGATCTCGGCCTCCACCGTCTCTGCGGTGGGGCCGCCGGCCAGATGGGCGAATCCGGGCAGGGCCAGCTCGATGCCCCGCCGCTGAGGGTCGAAGGCCTGCACGACGAGCGCTCGGCTCTCCCCCTTGGTCACCACCTCCCGGGCCTTGCGGGGCGGCGGGTCCCCCATGGCCGACAGCGGGACGTAACAACGGGCCCCGTCGGCGTCGACGAACGCCCCGTGGGACGAGTACTCCACCACCGCTCCCACGACCTCGCTGCCGAGGGGATGGGCGGCGATGAAGGTAATGAACGCCAGCGGCTCGTTGACTGCCTCGGCGGGCGGCGCGGTGGTCCGCCGGCGGCGCGACCTGGACCCGGCCTTGGGCTCCACCACCTCCTGGGTGGCCCGGGCGATGGCCCTGTCTACCGCCTTGGTCCGGGGCCGGCCGACCTTCTCGGCCGCCGGCTTCTCCGCCGCCTTGGGGGTGGGCGCAGCCTCCCCCGTCTCGGCCCGCTTGCGCCGCTTGGCCTCCTTGACCACCTCCCGGCTCTTGGCCCCCCGCACCGGGGTCCGGTCCATGAATATCCAGCCCACCCCGGGGACCGGCTTGCCGCCGACCAGCCGTCCCTTCTCGAACAGCCACGGGTGCTCCCCGTGGAACTCCTGGAACGAGTCGTTGGACAGGACGGTGGCGCCGATCTTCTCGGCGATGCGCAGGAGGAAGGCGTCACCGCGCCCGATGGCCCCCGCCGGCGGCGAGATCAGCTCGCCCGCCTCCTCGGCGGCCTCGAAGGTCGGAAGCTCGGCCGGATCGATGCGGTGACCGAACGAGGCGTCCACCACGACGGTGATCACGTCGTCGGGATTCTCCGCGATGAACTCTCGCACCGCCTGATCGAGCTGCTCCAGGCTGGGCATGTTCCGGCCCTCGGTGGCCAGGTTCGACCCATCTACTATCACTTGCCGCGTTGCCATGACTATCAAGAGTCAAGCATCCCGGCGCCCCGAAGCAGTGGGACCCCCCCGAACGCCCCTAGAGTTCGGGTCCATGCAAGGCTCGGACGTACACGCGGTTCTGTGGGATTTCGGCGGCGTGATCACCACCAGTCCCTTCGACGCGTTCGCCGCGTACGAGGCCGCGCACGGTCTCGAGCCCGGCTTCATCCGCCGGATCAACGCCACCGATCCCGACACCAACGCCTGGGCCCGCCTGGAGCGCTCCGAGGTCGGAGCGGAGGAGTTCGCGGCCCTGTTCGAGGCCGAGGCGGCGGCCGCCGGCGGCCGGGTCGACGCCATGGAGATCCTGGCCATGCTCCGGGGCCAGCTGCGCCCGGAGATGGTGGAGGCGGTCCGGCGCTGCCACCAGAAGTTCAAGACGGCACTCCTGACCAACAATTTCGTGGACCCCGGGGGCGTCCCGTCCCTCTACGACGAGGTGCTCCCCCACTTCGACGTGGTGGTCGAGTCGGCCCGGGCCGGCTGCCGCAAGCCTGACCCCCGCTTCTACCGGATCGCCCTGGACCAGCTCGAGGTGGGCCCGGCGGCGGCGGTGTTCCT